>CAZRXE010001329.1:0-2007 GCA_964603695.1 uncultured Heliomicrobium sp. | reverse complement strand
ACTCAATCAAGCGGCGGTGGATGTGCCTTTCGGGGCGTGTAACAGCAGCGGCGTGCCGAACAATGTTTACGGCTGGGGACGGCTGGACATCAAAGCCGCCGTGGACGCCGCCGCGCCGCCGTGCAATTACTCAATTCAACCGACTGCCGCTGCTGTCGCGGCAGGCGGCGGCATCAACGCGGTCAACGTGATGGCGGATGCCGGTTGCAATTGGACAGCGGTCAGCAACGTCGCCTGGATCAACATCAACAGCGGCGCGAGCGGCACGGGCAACGGCGCGGTGAATTACAGCGTGGCGGCGAACACCGGCGCGCAGCGCACGGGAACGATGACCATTGCCGGACAAAGCTTCACCGTGACGCAGGACGCCACCAGTTGCCCTGTCATCGCCATCGGCCCGGAATCCCTGCCGAACGGGTTTGTCGGCGCGGCTTACGGTCAAACGCTGACGAGTACCGGCGGCGCATTGGCCTGGACTGTCAGCGCGGGAGCTTTGCCGACGGGACTGAGTTTGACCGTAGGCGGTTTGCTTGCCGGCACGCCCACGGCCACTGGCGTTTTCAATTTCACGGTGACGGCGACGGACGGGGGCAATTGCACGGGCGCGCGCGCTTACACATTGGTCATCAGCGGTGGGGGCCTGAACAGTTTGATGTTTTATCCGTTGCCGCGCCCGGTGCGCCTGCTCGACACGCGGGCGGGGCAAAGCGGATGCGATGCGCCGGGAATGCTTATCAGCGGCGGAACTTCGCGCACGCAGACGGCGGCGGGGCGCACTTGCGACGGCATTACGATTCCGGCCAACGCGGCGGCGCTGACAGGCAACATCACCACAGTGGATTCCGGCGGCGGTTTCCTGACGCTTTATCCCGGCGATGCCGAACGCCCGCTGGTCGCCAATTCCAACTACGGTCCCAACGAAGTCCTCAACAATGCTTTCACCGTCAAACTCGGCGCGAACGGGCCGAATGCCGGCGCGTTCAAGATTTTCGTCACCACCAACACGGAGGTCGTGGTGGATGTGACCGGCTATTTCGCGCCGCCCGGCACGGGAGGTTTGTATTTCCATCCGCTGCCGAAACCCGTGCGCTTGCTGGAAACGCGCGCTGGCTTCAGCGGCTGTCTCGCGCCCGGCGTGCCCGCGTCCGGCGGTGCGGATTACACGCTGACGCTGCCCGGCGCGTGCGAAGGCGTGACGCTGCCCGGCGCGGCCAAAGCCATTGTCGGCAACATCACCACGGTCAATCCGCTGGGGCCGCCGGGGCCGCTGGGAGCCAGCTTTCAATATTTGACGCTCTTTCCGGCGGATGCCGGGCGTCCGCTGGTGGCGAGTTCCAATTACCTGTCGGGGCAGAGCATCAACGCGTCTTTTACCGTGGGGCTTTCCGCATCTGGCGGATTCAAGATTTATCCGACTTCACAAACCGATCTGGTGATTGATGTGCTGGGTTATTACAGCCTGGAAGCGGTGGACGCGAACGGCGTAGGGTTGTTGTTCAATGCGCTGTCGAAGCCCGTGCGGTTGCTGGAAACGCGCGCCGGCTTCGCGGGCTGCGATGCGCCGGGCGCGCCTTTGTCGGCGGACGTTCCGCGCACGCAAGCCGCGCGTGGCGTTTGCAACGGCGAAACCATCGCCGCCGAAGCGCTGGGCGTGATCGGCAATGCGACCGTTGTGAATCCCGGCAGCGGCTTTCTGACCTTCTGGCCCGGTAGCACTGCGCAACCGACCATCGCCACGTCGAACTTCATCGCCGGGCAGGTCTTCAACCGCCACTTTCTGACCGGACTTGGCGGCGATGGCGCATTCAAGATTTTCTCTTCGGCAACTACGGATTTGGTGATTGATGTGTCTGGATACTTCGCTCCGTAAAATTCCCAATTTGTCTCTATAGTTTTTATAGCAGTTTGCAGGTGAGTGTGACCTTCAACCACGGATAAACATGGATGAACACGGATAAGTACACGGGCAAAAATTTCAAGAGGAATTTGGCTTCATTTGTCATTTGG
>CAZRXE010001328.1:0-2846 GCA_964603695.1 uncultured Heliomicrobium sp. | reverse complement strand
GTTGGCAGGCGACCAAACCGAATCTGACCGTGGCGTTGAAAGAAGGTGGACGCGAAGCCGCCGGCGGACGCGCGGGCTTGCGCAATTTGATTTTGGTCGGACAAGTGGTGTTGGCCGTGGTCGTGCTGATCGGCGCGGGATTGCTGGTCAACAGCTTCGCGCGGCTCAGCCGTGTTCAGTCCGGTTTGCGCGTCGAAAACCTGCTGACGATGGATGTGATGCCGCCTTATGCCAAATACCCTGACACGGCGCGGCGCGCGACGGTGTACGACCAATTGCTGGAACGCATCGCGGCGCTGCCGGGCGTGGAAGCGGCAGGTTTTACTTCGACTTTGCCGCTCAAGAGCAGCATCGGCGAAATGACCTATTTGATTGACCGCAACGGCGAGATGCGCGTTTTCAACGCCAAACCCATCGTCATCAGCCGCGATTACTTTCGCACGACCGGCGTGCCGCTGCTGCAAGGAAGCGGTTTCACGGCGCAAGACACCGAACAAGCGCCGGGCGTGGTGCTGCTCAATGAAGCGATGGCGCAATTGCTGTGGCCGGGGCAACCCAGTCAGGACGCTGTCGGTAAACAGTTGAAACAGGGCGTGGCCAATTCGCCGTGGCTGACCGTCGTCGGTGTCGTCAAAAACACGCGCTTTGCGTTGACGATGGAACCGTTTCCCGAAGTTTATCGGCCTTATTCGCAAACCCCCAGCTTTGCTCCGCGCGAATTGGTGGTGCGCACCGGTGCCGCGCCGTTGAATTTCGTCAACGCTGTTCGACAGGCCATCTGGTCTGTGGATCGCGAACAGGCCGTCGCGGGCGTTCGCACGATGGAGCAGGTGCAGACGGCCTCGATTGCGCGACAGCGTTTCAATATGTTGTTGCTGACGCTGTTTGCCGGGCTGGCGCTGGCATTGGCAGCAGTGGGCATTTACAGCGTGATGGCTTGCGCGGTCGCCCAGGCCACGCGCGAAATCGGCATTCGTCTGGCGCTTGGCGCGCAGGCGCGCGATGTTTTCAAACTGATTCTTGGGCAAGGGCTGTTATTGACCGCACTGGGCGTGACGATAGGACTGGCAGCCGCCTTCGGATTGACGCGACTGATGAAAACGTTACTGTTCGGTGTCGGCGCGACTGACCCGCTGACTTTTGCCGCAGGGGCGATGTTGCTGGCATTGACGGCGGTAGCGGCTTGCTGGGGGCCAGCGCGGCGGGCAACGCGCGTGGATCCTTTGGTGGCTTTGCGGGCGGAATGAACGCTGCCTGTTTGAAGCCTGTGCGGATTGAAATCTCACTCAGACCACGAAAGAGTCGGAATAAGAAATGCAAACAGAGTTAAGCAGACTTGAACAACAACTGGCGCGGGCGTTCGCAGGCGAGGCGTGGCACGGCCCGTCCGTACTTGAAGCTCTGTCGGGCGTCACGGCGGAGCAGGCGGCGGCGCATCCCATTCCCGGCGCGCACAGTATTTGGGAATTGATGCTGCATCTGGGCGGCACTTATGACTTGGTGCTGCGGCGGCTTGGCGGGAACGGGCGGCAAATGACGGAAGCGGAAGACTGGCCGGCAATCCCAACCGTCAATGACGAGAATTGGCGTGAGGCAATTGGTGCGCTCCAACAATTGAATGAACAACTCCGGCAGGCGATTCGACAGTTTCCCGCCGCGCGGCTGGATGAACCCCTGGTGCCGGAAGCTCCTTACACCGCCTACACGCAATTTATCGGTGTCACGCAACATAATCTCTATCACGCCGGACAGATTGCGCTGATGAAAAAGGCTCTGAGCGCAAGCTAACTTTAGGCGGCAACGTTGGTCAGCCTCTGCCGTCTTGCATCACGAGTCTTCGTTGCGGAAAGTTCATTCCCGTTATGTGATTTGAGGCAGGAACTCTTCCAGCCATTGCCGTAAGCGGGTTTGAACTTCCGGTTAAAAAGCAAGGCCGCTCATCGTAGTAAACGACGGGCATTTCCGGTGCGGGAGTACAAGCGAGCGCCGTGATTTTCGCGTGGGCTATGTCATCAATTTCAATCGGGCGACCGGAGCGCGGCTTGTCATACAAGGCACCATCCAGACCATTGCCGGCATAGCGATCTCGCCACGCTGAACGGTGTTCTAGTTTACTCGCAGCGTTTCTGCGACAGCTTGGAGGCTTTGCCCTCGATCCAATTCCAACAGGCCGGTCGTGCGTTTGAACGTTCTGACTAAGAGCCTTTGGCGAGTAAAGCGGTTAATGTCGCGCGCTCTTCATCGGTAAGCTTAAGGTGTTCTTTTTTCATGCTCTCAGCCTGCTTTCGCTGGTGCATAAAGCACAATCGAACTTAAGTTTCTTGCGTATTAAGTTCTGTCTATTACATCGTAAAGTGGCCAAATCCAATCCGTACGACTCCAGCCAGATCGTACGGATTGCGAGGAGAGACAAAAAAGGGTCGTGTTTCATTGTTGATGCGGGGAGGATGAACAGGCCCGGACAGGAACACTCTGATTCGGTCATTGATTGATTGAGCCTGTCGGCTTCCGTCGCGAGAGCCCGGTCCAAAAAGCCTGAATCCTTGTGTCAGTGATCGTCTGAAAGCGTAGAAATCTGAACCGAATGCCGACTCACTCTTCCATCTCAGGGATGCGGCTTATCGGCGTTCGATTTTGAATTGTTTCTTGCCGATGGGTTCAATCTCGCCCTTGTTGCTGATGCCTTCAAGTGTCAGCAGGTAATCGCCTTCAGGAAGTTGGCGGGCTGGGATCAGAACCAGAAGGACCAAGCCAGTTGATGAATTGATCGTCCGTAGATTGCGGGAGGTGAAGACTGTCCGATCAAGTCCATCGCGCAGGCTGAGTTGATAATGCGGGTGATCTTT
>CAZRXE010001327.1:0-2607 GCA_964603695.1 uncultured Heliomicrobium sp. | reverse complement strand
TTGACGAGCATGCGCACGGCGTAGCGCAGGTCTTGCCGGAGCGAGTCCATATATTGTTCCTCTTATTAATTGTTGGTGCAGGAAGACGGTCGCAAGTTCTCACCAAAGACCGTGCCAATCCGCGCTCGACCACCAATCTATTGAATCTGTTGAGTTTGCCAGGTGTCGGTCAAAGCTTAAAGACAAAAAAACGTCCGATTCCGGGAACCCGGATTCCCGTGCCTGGGACTGGGTTTGGCCGATGAAGCAAGCCCATTGCTTTCTCAAGACTCAAGCGCGAAAGTCAGCGTCGCGTGTTTCAATGTTGTCGCGCTTCGATTTAGAATGCCGCGCGATTGAAAAACACCACTTCACGCGCAGGAAAAAATGAACGAGTTTGCGAAGGAAAAAGAAATCTTCCTGGAACACCTGAAAGCAGCCGGTTTGAAAAAAACCGCGCAGCGTGACGTGATTCTGGAAGTCTTTCTGAAAACCGAAGGCCACATGAGCGCCGAAGAATTGTATGGCCTGGTCAAAGCCCAAGACCCGACCGTAGGCTTCACTACGGTCTACCGCACGCTGAAACTGTTGGCCGAATGCGGCCTGGCGCGCGAAGAAGGTTTGGGCGACAACCGCATGCGCTACGAACACAATTACAACCACCAACACCACGATCATCTGATCTGCACCAATTGCAACAACGTGATTGAGTTTTACAGCGAAACCATCGAAAAGAAACAAGATGAAATCGCCGAAACTTATAACTTCCGGCCCACGCATCACAGCCTGCGAATTTGGGGGATTTGCTCCACCTGCCAAACGCAAACAACGTAACCGCGACTCGAATGACAAAAGAAGACTCGTGATCTACAGATTCCCTATGTTGCTCTTGCTCTTCGCTGTGCTGACCGCGCTTTCCGCCTGCGCAACAACGCCCGAAAGCGAATCCGCCGCGTCCGCCCCGCCCACTGCCAGCGTGGAAACCTATTTGCCCAGCGAAGTCCGCACCATCTTCCAACGCAGTTGCCAATCCTGCCACGGACCTGACAATCAAGGTCTTGCCGGCATCGCGCCCGACATCCTGCAAGGCTCCAATCGCAGCGCCGAAAACTGGATCAAGTATTTCAACGAAAGCTCCGATGCCGCCGTGCGCTCGCATCCCGGCGCGCGTCTGCCTTCGACCATCTGGATGAACCCGGACGAAATCAAAACCGTCGCGACATTTCTGGCCAATCGAAACAACCAGCCGCCCGCGCCTGCGGAAGCGCCATAACCAAACTGGTCGAAATAAAATCGCTGTGCTAGCCTGACCGCGCAATCTTATGAATTCCAAAACGCACATTTGCCCAAATCAAACTGCAACGGAATCGCCCAAATCTTTCGCCGCCCGTGTCGGCGTTCGGTTTCGTCAGGCGTGGCAAATTGCGCGCGCTGTTTTGCGCGGTTATTTAACGGGACAACCCATTGACGAATCCCGCCCGCGCAAAGGCTGTTGCTGATTCCAGATCACCAATCACCAACCACTAACAACCAACCATCAAGCAATGAATGCAGAACTCGAAAAACTGGTAGAGCAAATCACCGATCAAATCCTGGCACGGTTGCAAGCCGAACAAAGTCACGCCGACGACGGACAATGCAGCCCTCATCACATCGCCTGCGCCCTGCAAGCCGGAGCCTCGCGCATTGGTCTGGCCTGGGGCCAAGCCGCCGCAGCTTCTTTGAATGCCGGTGCCGAAGTCGGCAAATACATTGACCACACGCTGCTCAAACCCGAAGCCACGCGCCAGGAAATCGAAAAACTCTGCCACGAAGCCCGCTCTTATGGCTTTGCGTCGGTGTGCGTGAACCCGACCTGGGTCAAAGAGTCCGCTTTTTTGCTGCACGCTTCGCCTGTCAAGGTTTGCACTGTGATCGGTTTCCCGCTCGGAGCAACGCTGCCGGACGTGAAGACTTACGAAACGCGACGGGCGATTTTTGACGGCGCAACCGAAATAGACATGGTCATCAACATCGGCGCGTTGAAATCCGGCGACGACACACTGGTCAAACGAGACATCGCCGCCGTCGTCGAAGCCGCCCACGAAGCCTGCGTCATTGTTAAAGTCATACTCGAAACCTCCCTGCTCACCGACGATGAAAAAGTGCGCGCCTCAGTTCTGGCCAAAGAAGCCGGCGCGGATTTCGTCAAGACCTCAACCGGATTCAGCAAAGGCGGCGCAACCGTCGCCGACATCGAATTGATGCGCAAAGCCGTCGGCGCGGATTTGGGTGTCAAAGCGGCGGGCGGCGTCAAGGATTTGGCCTCGGCAAAAGAGATGATCGCCGCCGGTGCGACTCGAATCGGAGCCAGCGCCGGCGTCAAAATCGTGCAGGAATCCAAAGGCGTAAAGGTCGCGGGCAGTTCCGGTTCGGGAAATTATTAACGAGCCAAAAAGACTTCGACTTACACTGACCATTTTTGAAAATAGAAGCGAAATCCCACCAGCGGAAGCTATAGTTTTTAAGAAAATGCTTTCCACGAAGCCACACGAAGAAGCACGAAGAAAAACAAAATCTCCCCACTTTTCCCCTTCGTGTTTTCTTCGTGTGCCTTCGTCTTTTTCTCGATTTCTATAGCGTGCGCCA
>CAZRXE010001326.1:0-4866 GCA_964603695.1 uncultured Heliomicrobium sp. | reverse complement strand
CTGCATCATGAAGTTTTCCGCCCATTCCTTCTGGAAATATTTCTGAAGAATGAAGCCGCTTGCTCCCATCCGAAAGATAGCGACCTCACTATCCAGTACCTTTGTGAAGCCTAGTGCTTCATAAAAGAGTTTTGACAAGTCGAAATCTCTTGCCGGCAGAAAAGGCCGGACAATCTCTGTTCCAGTTGTGACTGATTCATTCATAGGATTTTTACTTGCTTTCGCCGTAATGTTGCATTGCCTAAAAAACAGCTTCTTTTTTGCTCTCTTATAAATCCGTATCCCAACATTTGTGTGGAAAACGCTCAGCAGAATTATGGCCTGAGCACAACACTGGTGTTGAGTTGTCGGCTGCCTGCCGACACCACAATCTGGTAAACGCCGGGCAGCACATCTTTACCATCATTGTTCCGCGCATCCCAAATAGCATCATTCAACCCAGCCAGACCCGCCGCCGTGAGTGTTCGCACCAATTTGCCATCCGTGTTCTGAATCGTGATCGTGATGGGCTGCGCCTGCTTCAGCCAATAGTGAATGCGCGCGCGACCACGCGGCGGTTGCGGCGGCATTTCGCGTTCGACTTGCCAGCGCAACTTGACTGAGTTGACCGCAAAGACCTGCAAATCGGCGGCGCGTGTCTGTTCGCTCAGTGCTTGCAATGGAGCGACATCCAGCAGGAACAGGCTGCGTCCGTGTGTGGCGATTATCAATTCGTTTTCACGGGGATGAATCACCAAATCCTGCACCGGAGTCGTCGGTAGGTCGGCGCACAGCGAATGCCAGTTCGAGCCGCGATCCAGCGAAACGTAGACTCCGGCATCCGTGCCGACATAAAGCAGATTGGCGTTCTGCGGGTCTTCGCGCACGACATTGATGGATTCGGCAGGCAGGTTGTTGACGATGGAATTCCACGTTGCGCCGTAATCGGTCGAGCGATAGAGATAGCCGGCGTGATCATCTTCGCGCACACCGGTCAACGCGACATAAACCGTCGCCGGATCATCGTCGGAAGCGATGACGCGGCTGATCCACTTTTTCGGCAATCCGGCATTGATCTGCTTCCAGCTTTTGCCGTCATCGCGTGTCAGGTAAAGCTTGCCGCCTTCGGTTCCGGCGTAAAGAATGCCGGGCGCAAAGCGCGATTCCGCGAGCATCGTGACCGTGCCATACGGGATGAGTGCGCGGTCTCCGCCCGCCGGATCGCTCAGGTCAGGACTGATCGCCCGCCATTGCGTGCCGCGATTGGTGGATTTGACGACGACGTTGCCGCCCGCATACAACGTGCGCGGTTCGTGGCGCGAGATGATGAATGGCGTGTACCAACCGAAGCGCCAGGGAGCTTCGCCGCGTGGCGCTTGCGGGCGAATGCTTTCGGTCGCGGGACTGCCTGAAAACGGATTGCCTGCGGCAAGATTGATGCGACGCATATCGCCATTCTGATGTTCGTAATACACCCAGCGCGGATCAGTCGGATCGGGCAAGGTGACGAAGGCATCGCCGCCCGTCCAACGATCCAGCCAGACGTGCCGCCACGCATCGTTTGCGGCAAGCTCGTCGTCAATCCGATAATCCGAAGGGCCATACAATGCACCATCGTCCTGCGTGCCAGCAAAGATCGTATACGGCTCCTGCATATCGAAGCTGACGAAATAGAATTGGCCGATGGGCAGGTTATTCAAATGTAGCCACGTCTTGCCACGGTCATACGACGTAAAGACGCCGCCATCATTGCCCAGAATCAAGCGCGCCGGATTGGCCGGATCAATCCATAGTTCGTGATGATCCAGGTGCATCGCAGTGCCTTCGGTGTTATGCACGCGGCGGATGGTTTCGCCTATGCGCTGGTAAGTGCGCCCGCCATCGGTGGAATGAAACGCACGGTTGCCGAGAATATAAATTTCATTCTCGTTGTCGGGCGCAACGCGCACATCGCAGAACTTCCAGCCATAAATGCCGAACACCGGAAAGAGGTCTTCGGTGTTGGCGCGTTGCCAGGTTTCGCCGCGATCTGTTGAGCGGTAGACCTCGCCGCCTACGATAGGCTGGTTGCCTTTGGTGCTTGGCGTCCAGTTGTCCAGAAAGGTGTAAATGACTCGCGGATTGGAAGGCGCAATATCAATTCCGGCGCGCCCCAGCGGCCCGGCAGGCAATCCGTTGCTCAACCTTTTCCACGTCGTGCCGCCGTCGGTCGTGCGATACAGGCCGCTCTCAGTACCGCTGGTCAATTGCCACGCCGCCGCGTACAGCGTTTTCGGATCAGACAGATCCAGCGCCAGATCAATCACGCCGGTGTGGTCACCGATGAATAAAACCTTCGTCCAGGTGCGCCCGCCGTCCGTCGTGCGAAAGACGCCACGTTCCTGATTCGGCGTCCAGAAATGGCCCATCGCCGCAACGTAAACGATGTCAGGGTTTTTCGGATGAATGACAACCTTGCCGATGTGATGCGAATCCGTCAGCCCCATATTCTCCCAGGTGCGGCCACCGTTGACGGATTTGAAAACTCCCGTGCCCGCATACGCTGGGCCGCTGTGGCGCGGCTGCACTTCGCCTGTTCCAACCCAGATGACTTCAGGGTTTGATGGAGCGACGGCAATATCGCCAATAGCAAAGGCCGATTCGTGTTCAAAGATCGGCTGCCAAGTCATCCCGTTATTGACGGTCTTCCAGACGTTACCCGCGCCCGGCCCGACGTAAATCGTGCTGGAACCGGGCGACGGAACCGCGATGGCTTCGATGCGCGCGCCCTGCATTGAAGGGCCGAGCTGTTGCCAATGCATGCCGCGAAAAGGCGAGCTATCGCGCATTTGCACGTGCGCCTGCCACGCCTGCATCCGCGTGTCTTCACGAGTGGCAAGTCCGTAGACCGAAAACGCCAACAGCAAAAGAACCAAGAACGAACGCGCATTGTTGAGCGAGAAGGAAGAAAAGGTCATCATTGGCCGACTATAGATCAAGCAGCGATGATGGAAAAGAATTCAGCACGCGTCGCTGTGTTGACGAAGCGGACTGGGCAGTTACACAAAACTTTTCATTTGCATTCGGTGTGAATCAAGCAACGGAAAAAAAGGTATCAATAAGAACTTAAACCTACCCGCAATAAATCTCAAAACTTCTCTATTCAATCGGTGGATAAACAATGAACAAAAAAGAATGGACGATCATGTTGTATATGGCCGGTGACAATAACCTGGCCGTCAATATGGCTTATGCGATGGGGCAGTTAAAAGAGTTTGCCAATGAAGCCAACGGTAAGCTGAACCTGTTCGTTTATTATGACGGGAACTCACCGGCTACGCCGACGCTGTACTGCGATTTTTCTGAGAAAGACGCGAAATACTACCGCTCGCATCTGATCGCAGATAAACCTTTTCAGATGACGGAAAACAGAATCAATGAAAACGCGGCAGACCCTGGTTCTATCCTGAACTTTGTGGACTGGTGCGTGAACAAGCAATCGGGACGTGCCGAACGATATGCCTTTATTCTTTCAGGCCATTCCTTGGGATTTCTGGGCGAAGGGCTATTCCGGGATGAAACCTCCGGCAAATCCATGAACCTGTGTGATCTTATGTATGTCCTTGATCGGATGACGGCGGATCAGGAGTTCGTGTCGAACGTGAAAGCCAATCCATCCGAGTTCAATAACTTCAATCCCTGGAGTGACGACAAATATGCCGAACGGTTTTTATTGGGTGAGAGTGCCGATGAGTTACTCGGCCAGCAACTTGATCTTCTGGGATTCGACAGTTGTGTGATGGGCATGTACGAGGTGGGGTCTCAGTTCAGGCATTGCGCAAAGACAATGATCGTTTCGGAAGGGAGCATCCCCAGCGCAGGCTGGACATACGCAAAGCTGCTGCGCGACCTCTGTGAAGGCGCTGATAAAACCACCGAAGAGTTAGCGGCGGGTCTGGTCGAGAATTACATCAAAGGCCAGAGCGAATTTTCCATCGGAGGCGTTTCCGTTGATATGGCCGCCTGGAATATGGACAAGTTCATTGACTTGCAGGTTCTCATCGGTATGCTCTCCAGCAACTTGCTCAAATGTTTTGCGCCGGGCAGTCCCCTTTACGTGCCGATGGAGCGCGCCATTCTCAAGGTTCACTGGAAATGTCAGTCATACATGTATGACCAAAACGTTGACCTTGGCGATTTTTGCGAGTTGCTTTTACAGGAATGTGATTGCATCGAACAGGAACTGCGGAGCGGTGACCACGATCAGCTTTTGTCTGATCTGAAGTGGAGTTGCAAAGATATTTTGCAGGCGCTTCAGGAAGTTGTGATCCAGAGTGGGTTTAGCGGTGGAAAATATCAATATTCCAACGGAGTCTCGATCTTTTTCCCCTGGTCGTTGGAAGCATACGAAGCTGCGGAGGCGGACTACAACACTCTCTGGGCGACAACAGAAAACAGTGGGTTTAGTCAGACAAGTTCACTGCTACCTTGGGGTGAGTTTCTTAAGACCTACCTCGGCGACGTCTCGCGGCGCAAGTATGAGGATTACACGAAAGCTCCTCTTGCCGGGAAAAAGATCAGGAAAGCATCGCCGTTCAACTTTTGCGACCTCTCAAACCTAGCTATACAGGATTCAAAGATCGCTGGTACGCAAGATTCCAAGATTGCTGGGTCACAGGATTCCAAGATCGCCGGTTCGCAAGATTCCAAGATTGCTGGTACGCAAGATTCCAAGATTGCGGGTACACAAGATTCCAAGATTGCCGGGTCGCAAGATTCAAAGATTGCCGGTTCACAGGATTCCAAGATCGCCGGTTCACAGGATTCCAAAATCGCTGGTTCACAGGATTCAAAGATTGCCGGTTCACAGGATTCCAAGATCGCCGGTTCACAGGATTCCAAGATCGC
>CAZRXE010001325.1:0-4434 GCA_964603695.1 uncultured Heliomicrobium sp. | reverse complement strand
AAATGACAAATGACAAATGAAACTGCCACGCTTGCCATCGCTGTCTGAGAAATCCCACTTTCAATCTCCCTAATTGCGTGCAAGGCCGCCTAACTCTAGGCAAGACGGCTAAAGAAGCTTACTCTTCAATTGCATGTCAGGCGCGCATTCAAGCGCCATAAACCAAAAAGGCGAAATTTCTAAAGACAATGAGAAAGCTTCTTCTGATTTGCATTGCGCTTGGTCTCGGTGTGCTGCGTGTTGCCGCCGATACTTATCCGCGTCAGCCACGAGTGGACGCGCTGCACTACATCTTTCAACTGACGCTCAACGACGACAACGACGAGCTGACGGGCGAGGCGACGATTGATCTGCGCTTCACCGGCGACGGCGTGACGGAAGTCGCGCTTGATCTGGCCTCGCCAAACGCAGGCAAGGGAATGACGGTGGCTGCCGTTACTTCCGGCGGCACTGCGGTATCGTTCAAACATCAAACTGACCGGCTAACCTTGACACTGACGCCACCTGCAAAAGCCGGAGAGCGGCGGCAATTCACGGTTCTCTATCGCGGCGTACCGGCAAATGGTTTGCGCATGCTGAAAAATAAATTCGGCGAGCGCGTCTTTTTCAGCGAGAACTGGCCGAACAACGCGCGCCAATGGCTGCCGATGATTGATCATCCTTACGACAAGGCGACGAGCGAATTCATAGTCACTGCGCCCGCCAAGTATCAAGTCGTCGCCAACGGTTTATTGCAGGAAGAAGTTGATCTTGGCGACGGACGGCGGCTGACGCACTGGAAACAGTCCGTGCCGATTGCTTCGTGGTTGAACGCCGTCGGCGTGGCGCAATTCGCAGTGCATCACGACGGCCTGGTTAAAGGCGTGCCGCATCAAACCTGGGTTTACCGTCAAGAGCGCGAGATCGGCCCCGCCTGGTTTGAAACGAAGTCCCGTCAGGCGGTGGAATTTTTCAGCGAACACATCGGCCCGTACTCTTACGAAAAGCTCGCCAACGTCGAAGCCGCAGGCTTCGGCGGCGGCACTGAACACGCGAGCGCCATTTTTTACGGAGAAAAGTCTATCCTGGAACGCCCCGACACAGGCTTGATCGCGCACGAAATCGCGCATCAGTGGTTTGGAAATTCCATTACTGAAAAGGATTGGGACGACGTGTGGCTGAGCGAAGGTTTTGCCACTTACTTCACCTTGCTGGTCAGCGAACATTACGAAGGCCGCGATGCTTTCGTAGCCGGATTGAAACGCAGTCGCGAAACGGTTTTCACGTTAGAAAAACAAATGCCGGGTGTGGCCGTGCTGCACAACAATCTTTCGGACATGAAAAAAGTGCTCAACCGCATCATTTACCAAAAAGGCGGCTGGACGCTGCACATGCTGCGTTACCGTATGGGCACGGAAAGATTCTGGGCGGGCATTCGCGATTATTACGGGCGCTATCGCAACGGCAGCGCGACCACGGCGGACTTTCGCCGCGTGATGGAAGAGCATTTAGATCCGGCAGATTTGGCAGGACTAGACTTGTCCGGCTTCTTTCGGCAATGGCTGGCGCGCGCCGGTTCGCCCGTCGTTGAAGGCGGTTGGACTTATAACGCCACAACCAAAAAGATCGTTATCGAACTTTCGCAAACGCAACCGGGCGAAGCGTATCGGCTGCCGTTGGAACTCGGCATTGCGGTCGAAGGTGCGCAACTGCGAATCGAAAAAATCGAACTGACTCAAAAGCAGCAACGCTTTGAAATCACTGCGGACAAAGAACCGACTAACGTCTTGCTCGATCCGAACATCTGGACGTTGATGGAATCTCGATTTACCAAACGATGAAGGAGAAAACCCGATGCGACACTCTTTGAAACTTGCGCTTGCTTTGCTGATGGCGCTCAGCGCCAATCTGCTTGCCCAACCGGTGTTCACGGGCATCTTTCCGTCTGAGGAATTCGCCGCTCGCCGCGCCAAAGTGATGGCTCAGATCGGTGATGGCGTGGCCATTTTGCAAGGCACGACGGAACGCCCCGGCGAACAACCGCTGCGGCAAAGCAATCAGTTTTACTACCTGTGCGGCGTGAATGAGCCGCGCGCGATTCTGATCATTGACGGCAAAGCGAAACGTTCGACGCTGTATCTGTTCGGCGGAGCCGAGCGTCGCGCGCGAATGTTCGGTTCGGCGATGGTTCCCGGCGAAGCGGCGGTGAAATCCACCGGCCTCGAAGCCGTGCGTCCCCGCGAAGATTTTGCCGAAGCCGCCGCCGCATTCGTCCGCGAAGGCCGAACGATCTACACGCCGTTTCGACCCGAAGTGTTGGAAAACGCTTCTTCCAGCGACACCATTGGCCTGTGGCGCACCACCAAAGAAGACCCGTGGGATGGGCGCGCTTCACGCGAAGATACCTTCATCCAAAAACTCAAAGCTTTGGGCGCGAACGTCAGTGTGCAGAATCTCGATCCGATGCTCGACGCGATGCGCTCCATCAAAAGCTCCCGCGAAATCGCCGTCATCCGCGAAGCCACGCGCATCACCGGTTTGGGAATTATGGAAGCAATGCGCGAAGCCCGCCCCGGACTTTATGAATATGAACTGCAAGCGCCCGCCGAATTCGTCTTCAAAAAACACGGCTCGCAAGCTGCGGCCTATTTTGCGCTGATTGCCACAGGGCAAAACACGCTTTATTCGCATTACCATTTCAACACCGCGGAATTGAAGGACGGCGATCTGGTGCAATTCGATTACGCGCCGGAATACAAGTATTACGTTTCGGACGTGACGCGCGTCTTTCCAGCCAACGGCAAATTCACGGCGTGGCAACGCGAGTACTACACGATTTACCTGCGGCTGTATCAGGCGCTGATGACTTCGATCAAAGTCCACGTCGCGCCGCGCGACATCATCAAAGAAGCCGTGGTCAAAATGGATGCGATTCTGGCTTCGTACAAATTCACCGACCCGAAGATCAAAGAAGCGGCCACGCGCTTTGTCGAACGTTATCGTTTGAGTCGTGCCAACAGTCTCGGCCACACCATCGGCCTGGAAGTTCACGACGTGCGCTTAACAACGGAAACGCTGGAACCCGGAGCGCTGTTCACCATCGAACCGGCCATGACGATTCCTGATTTGCATCTGGGCATTAGATTGGAAGACGTGATTCTGATGACCGAAACCGGTTATGAAAATCTGTCCGCCTTCGTGCCGGTGGAAATTGCCGAGATCGAAAAGCTGATGGCCGAACCCGGGCTGAGCGAAAAACGAAAACAAACCAAGTAAGGAAACAGGAACCACAAGCGACAGGATTTTCAGGATGTGTCTCAGGATTTTCAGGAGCTTCGGCCATCCTGTTAATCCTGAAAGAATCCTGCCAATCCCGTCAAAAGGAATCATCAAATGCGAATTACCGGAATCAATGTTTATCGAGTCGAACTGCCGCTTTACGAAGGCAGTTACAAATGGTCAGGCGGCAGAAGCGTGGATGTCTTCGATTCGACCGTCGTCGAAGTGCTGACGGACGCGGGCATCAGCGGCTGGGGCGAAGTTTGTCCGCTCGGCCCGGCGTATCTGCCGGCTTATGCCGCCGGAGCGCGGACAGGTATTGCGGAACTCGCGCCGCAACTCATCGGGATTGATCCGACCGAACTCAATCTGGTCAATCAGTGCATGGATCAAGCCTTGCGAGGACACCCTTATGTGAAGTCGGCGATTGACGTGGCCTGCTGGGACATTCTGGGCAAAGTCTGCGGCCAATCCGTCGCGACCTTGCTGGGCGGGCGCTACAGCGAAGACTTCGCGCTTTATCGGGCGATTTCGCAGGACACGCCGGAGCGTATGGCCGCCAACGTCGGCAAGTATCGAGCGGAAGGCTACACGAAGTTTCAACTCAAATCCGGCAGCGATGTGGAAACGGACATCGCGCGCATTCACGCAGTGGCGTCGGAGTTGCAGCCGGGCGACGTGCTGGTGGCCGACGCCAACTGCGGCTGGACGCAGCATCAGGCGATGTGCGTCGTGGCCGGCGTGCGCGATGTGAATGTTTATATCGAACAGCCTTGCCTAAGTTACGAAGAATGTCTGGTCATTCGCCGCCACACGCATCGCCCGTTCATTCTGGACGAGGTGATAGATGATCTGCGGATGGTGGTGCGTGGTTACGGCGATCAGGCTATGGACGCGATCAATTTGAAAATCTCCAAAGTCGGCGGGCTGACCAAAGCGCAGCGGATTCGCGATCTGTGCGTCTCGCTCGGCATTGCCATGACCATCGAAGACACCTGGGGCGGCGACATCGTTACCGCAGCCATCGCGCATCTGGCGCACAGCACGCCGCCGGAATATTTGTTTTCGGCGACGGACTTCAACAGCTACGTCACCGTCAGCATCGCCGACGGCGCGCCGCAACGACGGCACGGCAGGTTAGCGGCTTCAACACAGCCGGGCTTGGGCGTGGAAGCG
>CAZRXE010001324.1:0-4673 GCA_964603695.1 uncultured Heliomicrobium sp. | reverse complement strand
AACTTCGGGGTAAACGCGCGTGTGATCCAGCAAATGTTGGCGGTAATGACGCAGGTAAATTTTCAGCGCGGCATCAATTTCAGCAGACGGCGGCGCGACGCCTTGCGTTGCGGACAGCGCGCGTTCGACCAGCAGCCGCGCGCCTTCTCCGACAAATCCCAAAACGCAGCCGTCAGAGAGTGTTTCGTGCCCTAATTCCGCCAGCATCAGATTGACCGAATTGGCCAAATCCGCCCGCGAATCCACCAAAGTCCCATCCAGATCGAAAAGCAAACAGCGATAACTCATAGCCGCATTTTACGAAAAAAATGCGCAAAGCAAAGGGCCCAAACGCCGCGCGGGCGTTCGCGCGAGCCGTCAAAACGGCACTTTTGCCTTTTGCAGCCTGGCTCGGTATATTTGCCGCCGCTCGGAGCAGTCGCACATTCAAACACAAATTGCGCAGTATTCTTCACCGTCAGTTTCTCGCAATTGCCCGCGCGCCCTGGTTGACGAACCAGTAAGCCCCTGAAAAATCACACAACGATTCTCCGGCAGCACGGGATTACCAGACAAAAATCATCAAAAGCCATAGGCGTTTGTTCCCCAGCGCCAGGCAGTTTGTCCGTAAGCTCCCTGTCGAAAATGTTCCTGATCGTTCACGAATGAAAAATTCCGGTTCACAATTTTCCGCTTCCTCCGGCAACAATGCCGGCTGGTGGCAACGCGCACGAGCCGCTGCGCGGCAACATCCCAACGATGGTTACACAGCTTTTCGCGAGATGCTGCGGACGGTGATTCCTTACGAATGGCGCAGGCGATTAGTGCGTATGACCCGCAGCGGATTCGGCTTGCGCTCGGCTTCGGATTGGCTGGCCGCACGCACGCGCCGCGCAGACTTTCTGGCTGAACTCCCCGCCGATGTGGCAAAGCCAAAGGATTTTTACCAGTCCTTACAATTGCTACCGCATCTTCTCCCGGCGGAAACTCAAAAAATTCTCGACCAGCCGCTGCCCACCACCCAGGACGCCCGACCGGACATCATCTGTTTTTCCATCGTGGATTGGTCGTTTCGCTTCCAGCGCCCGCAACAATTGATGACCCAATTCGCCGCCAACGGTCATCGTGTCTTTTATATAAGCCTGTCGAAATTCCGCACCGTCCACGCCCGACCCAAATTCGCCGTCACGACCATTCAATCCGCCAACGCCGCCGCCGCCGGCAGGCTTTATGAAGTCGCCCTGAGTACGCGAGCGCCACTGGATGTCGCCGGCAGTGTCATCGGCGAGGAAAATTGCGAACATTTGCTGGAATCGCTGGACGAGTTGCGGCGGGCCTATAACATCAACGAAGCCGTCAGCTACGTCATGATTCCGTCCTGGGCCAACGCCGCGCTGGAAACGCGCCGCTGGGGCTGGCGCGTGGTCTACGATTGCATGGACGAATGGGAAAACTTTCCGCAACTGAATCGCGCCGCGCTCGCCCTGGAAAAGGATTTGGTCAAAAACTGTGACCTGCTGGTCGTCACCGCACAGCGGCTTTACGACAAATGGCGCACTTTCAATCGCCCGACGCTGCTGGCGCGCAATGCGACGGATTTCGAGTTTTACGCCAGACGCTGCCAACCCAACGACTTGCTGCCGGAAAGCTATGCGCCCGTCATCGGTTATTTCGGAGCCATCGCCGATTGGTTCGATGTCGAGTTACTCGCCAAAGTAGCTCGGCTCCGGCCTCAATATACCTTTGTGTTACTCGGCGGAGTTTTCGACGTTAATATTGCGCCCTTGCAATCGCTGCCGAACGTGAAGCTACTCGGACAACAACCTTACGAAACCATGCCGCAGTACTTGTATCATTTTGCTGCCTGCATGATTCCGTTCAAGGTGAATCCGATCACCGAAGCCACTGATCCGGTCAAGCTTTACGAATACCTGAGCGGCGGCAAACCCGTCGTCGCCGTCAAACTGCCGGAATTGGAACCTTATCGCGAGTACCTTCATTTCGCCGAAACCGCCGAAGAATTCGCCGCCAAGCTGGATGCCGCGCTCGCTGAAGATTCCCCGCAACAGGCCGAGCGCCGCAAAGAATTGGCGCAACAACATACCTGGACGCAACGCTACAGAATAATCGCCGCCGGAATTCAGTCCGTCACGCCGAAAGCCAGCATCATCATCGTCACTTACAATAACCTGGCGCTAACCAAACTCTGCCTGGCCAGTGTTTTTCGTAACACGGAATACGCGAACTTTGAAGTTATCGTGGTGGATAACCGGTCGGGCGACGGCACTCCCGAATTCCTGAAAACTCTGACTGGCCGCTTCGGTAACTTAAAGGTTATTTTGAACGACGAAAACTTCGGCTTCGCCAAAGCTAACAATCAAGGCATAGCGCAAGCCGAAGGCGAGTATTTCGTGTTGCTGAACAACGACGCGATTGTGCCGCCGGGGTGGCTCACTCGCCTGCTGCTGCACTTGCGGGATTCGCAAATCGGATTGGTCGGCCCGGTAACAAATTCCATTGGCAACGAAGCGCGAATCACAGTTCCTTACCAAACCTGTACGGAAATGGAAGCTTTCGCGCGACAACATACCTGGCGAAATCACCAATTGGCAGCGGACATACACGTGCTGGCCATGTACTGCGTGGCGCTGCGACGTGAAGTTTTTGCATTGATCGGGACGCTGGATGAACAATTCGGCATAGGTATGTTTGAAGACGATGATTATTCCGTGCGTGTTCGGCAGGCAGGTTTGCGCGTACTCTGTGCAACGGATGTCTTCGTGCATCATTTCGGGCAGGCGGCTTTCGGGAAACTGATACGCAGCGGCGCTTACGATGCCATCTTCAACGAAAACCGCCGGCTATACGAAACCAAATGGAACGTAACTTGGCAACCGCACCAACAAGCAAACCTGGATTTCACGCCGCACTTATTCTCACCTTTCAATGAGTAAACCGTCATGACTTCAACCTTCGCGCCTGTCGCATCTCGGCAAATTGAAATCAAGACACTTTTAACGCTCTTCGCGGCAACGGCGTTGTTCTACTTAGCATTTTCTCCGGCCACGATTGAAGGAATGGGATATTACGGCGAAAACCTGAACGCCGCCAATCAACTGGTATCCAATCTAGGCAACCTGCTGCATCAACAGCCGCTGACGGCTGTTTCCTGGACGCGGCACGGCGGATTGGAATTGCTATTTGAGTTGCCGTTTGTATTACTCAGTCGCCTGTTTTTCGGAGCCTCTGTGAAATGGGACGGGCGAATTCTGGCCTTGCAACCGATCCTGGCAACTTCCCTGATTGTTACTTTGTTGTTTGCCTGGGCTTGCCGACTGACCGGCAATCACCGCCGTAGCCTGCTGCCGGCGCTGGTTGCCGCTTTCACGACAATGCTTTGGCCTTATGCCTATATTGGGATGGAAACCACTCAATCGGCCTGCCTGTTGGCCGCCGGTTATTTTGTGTTAGGGCGAAAACCGCGTCACACCTGGGTTGAAGTGCTGTTTTTTTCTGGCTGCTGTGTTACGGCGCTGGCAGTGAAATCCACAGGGCTGTTTTTGCTGCCGTCCCTGGCCTACCTGATCTTTTGTTATTTTTCAGTTCAAAGCATTGACTCGCGATTCCCTAAACTCGCTTTTTTGCTGATCATCATTGCCGGCGTTTTCATCGTGAATTCCCTGCTGAAGGAAAGTTATTTTTCAAATAACCCCGGAGGCAGCGTGGCATTTTTCAGCAGCTTGTTGGTTGATGGCCCCCTGATAGCTTTGTCGCAGGCGATTGCTTTTTTCGGTTCAGCCAACAAGAGCTTGTTGATTTACGCTCCGGTGACGGCTTTATGCCTGCTGAAACTGCCGTCTGCCTTCCGTCACTCGCCTGCGTTGGCAATTTTTGCAGTGCTGACGCTTGGCGGACTTATGGCAGGATTCTCTCTGGTCACGGTCTGGTCGGAAGAAACCTGGGGGCCGCGTTATCTGCATTCTGCAATCGCGCCTTTATTGGTTTGCCTTGCCGCAACGTGGCAAACAAAACCTGCTGAAGGAAGCCTGGCCAAAAGAAGCCTGAAAGGAAAAGCTTCGCTGATTGCGACAATAGCGTTGGGACTGTTTGCTACTTTACCCGGAGTTTTAGTTCCTTATACGAGCTTGCATCAAGCAATGACGCGCAGCGAAAGAGCCACTTTGCCGGCGTTGCAATACGACCCCGTTTTCAATCACGTGCGGTTCAATTATCTGCTGCTGCGAATCTGGCTCAAGCCGCCGGATTCGCCTGTGTTGTGGCCGCCCGCGCTTTTGTGGTGGTTTGAAAAACCGGCGGATGCCGTCGCCAAAACCGTTGATTTGCGAGAATGGGCCTCGCCGCAACCGGCAATGTTACGCGCCTGGACGCCGGCAATGAGCGTTTCGCCCAAACAGCATTTCCTGCTTCGCTTGTTGCTCGGCGGCTGCTTGTCTCTGAGCCTGGCGCTCTTTTTCCGGCTCATCAAGCTGGCAACGAATTCCGTCTCAGGAAATTACGAGTAACATTAGCGCGATGAATTTCAACCCTCTTTATTACCCAGCGATTTATGATTCGCCGCCGCGCGATTGGCAACCAGAGTTCGCGGAATATTGGCCGTTCGTACAATTGATCCGCAGCGTCCTGCAACCTCAAGTTTCGCTGGAAATTTCAATCGGCACCGCTGTCGGCCCGGA
>CAZRXE010001323.1:0-1566 GCA_964603695.1 uncultured Heliomicrobium sp. | reverse complement strand
TGACAAACGTCCTTCCACTCATAGCCTTGCGCGCTGAACGCGAGCGATTGCGCGAAGCCGGAAAAAAAGTCGTGTTCACCAATGGCTGCTTTGACCTGATTCATCCCGGTCACGTGCGCTATTTGCAGCAGGCTCGGAGCCTTGGCGACGTTTTGATTGTTGCGCTCAACAGCGACCGATCCGTCCGCGAACTCAAAGGTGACAAACGCCCAATTCTGAAACAGGACGAACGCGCCGAAGTCATGGCGGCGCTGGCCTGCGTGGATTACGTGACAATCTTCGACGAAGCAACGCCGCGCGACCTGATCGCTGCGCTGCTGCCGGACGTGCTGGTTAAAGGCGGCGATTGGGGCGTTGACGCCATTGTCGGGCGCGAAGAGGTCGAAGCGGCGGGCGGACAGGTGTTGAGTTTGCCGTTCGTGGATGGTTGTTCAACGACGGACGTGATCGAGCGAATCGCGCAACGTTACGGGCGCGGCTAAAGGAATTTCATTTCGATGCCCTCCAATTTCCAACAACTGGAAACCAACAAAGATTTTCAACGGCTACTCGCCGAAGTCCACGCAGGCAAACGTCTGGTCAATATCGCCGGATTGAGCGGCGGTGCGAAGGCGTTGACGCTCGCTGCCTTGCAACACGCCACGGGAAAGCGTTTGGCGGTGGTCAGCCAACGCAACCGCGACCTGGAAGACCTGGAACGCGACCTCAGATTTTTCTACTGTCAGTTGCGCAATCGCGAAGAGTGCGAAAACGAAATTTTCACCTTGCCGGCTTCGGAAAGCGATCCTTACAACGGCACTTCGCCGCACGCCGAGATTCTGGAACGTCGTGCATTAGCGTTGTGGCGGTTGACGGCGGGCATTGGCGACATTGTCTTGCTCAGTGCGCGTTCGCTGATGCGGCGCTTCGTGCCGGTCGAGGAAATCAAACAAGCCGTTGTCGCCTTGCGCGTCGGCGAAGAACTGCCGCTGGATTATTTGATCGAACACCTGGTGGCGGTTGGTTATGTGCGGTCTGATCCGGTGGGCGGCATCGGCGAATTCTCCTCACGCGGCGGCATTCTGGATTTTTATTCGCCTTCGGGAAATCTGAACCGCGAAGACAGCGTGCCTTCCCCGGTGCGCGTGGAATTCTTTGGCGACGAGATTGATTCGATCCGCGAATTCGACCCGGAAACACAGCGTTCTTTGCGCGAAGTCAAAGAGACCTTGATTGCGCCGATGCGCGACGAACGCGCCGGTGCGGACGAGTTTCGGAAATGGGCGAAGCTGGCGCGCGGGCATTGGAGCGATGACCGCTACGAACGCGCCTTGCGGGATCGCACGGTGTTCGCGGATGAAGGCGAACAGTTTCCCGGTTGGGAATACTTGCTGCCGCTGCTGCGACCGCTGACGGCTTCGGTGTTCGATTATTTGCGCGACACGGTGCTGGTCGTGGACGAACCGGGCGAACTGGAAAAACAGGTGCGCACCACGCTCGAAGAATTGCAGCGCGATTACGACCGCGCCGAATCCATTGACGAACTTGCGCTCGCGCCGGAAAAACTGTTCCTGACGCCGGAGGAAT
>CAZRXE010001322.1:0-3858 GCA_964603695.1 uncultured Heliomicrobium sp. | reverse complement strand
CTTCCCTCAAGCGGGTTGAGTTTCACGGTGGGGGCGAGCCAATGCACTTACTCAATTCAGCCCACCAGCCAATCGTTTTCCGCCGGCGGTGGAACAGGCAGCGTGAATGTCACATCAACCGCCGGATGCACTTGGACGGCTACGAGTAACTCCAGTTGGCTCACGATTACTTCCGGTGCAAGCGGCTCAGGCAGCGGCGCGGTTGGTTATTCCGTGGCGCTAAATGCCGGCACCACTTCACGCACGGGAACGCTGACCATTGCCGGACAAACATTCACGGTAACGCAATCCGGCGCGGGAACGCTGGCAGCGGTTTCCACAGCCAGCTTTTCCGCTTCTACAGGCTTGGCACCGGAATCCCTCGCCACGTGTTTTGGAAATGGGTTGGCGACTTCCGTAGCGGTTGCGACGGCATTGCCGTTGCCGACGACTCTGAGCGGTTCAATCGTGACGGTGCGGGATGCGGCGGGGGTGGATCGTTCGGCTCCGCTTTTCTTCGTTTCGCCAAATCAGATCAATTTTCAGGTTCCGGCAGGAACCGGCATCGGTACGGCGACAATCATCGTTCGCAGCGGCAGCGGCAGTGTTTTCGCAGGCAGCGCGCAGATTGCATCGGTTGCGCCTGGAATCTTTTCAAAGAACAGTACGGGCACGGGTGCGGCCTTTGGAAACGCTTTGCGCGTGAAGGGAGACGGTTCCCAGAGTTTTGAAATATTGTCGGAAGCAAGCGGTGCGGCGCGCACGATCAATCTTGGCCCGCCTTCGGATCAGGTGTCTCTGTTATTGCACGGCACTGGAATTCGCGGGCGCAGCAGTTTGACGAATGTCACGGCAAAAATCGGCGGCGTGGACGCTCCGGTCAGCTATGCGGGCACGGTGACGGACACTCCGTTTGTCGTCACTCCTAACGCCGGCGAAGATCAAGTCAATGTGTCGGTTCCGCGCAGTCTGGCCGGGCGCGGATTGGTGGATGTGGTCGTGACTGTAGACGGCAAAGTCGCCAACACAGTTCAAGTCAGCATCGGCACGGCGACGGACGCTCCTGCCGTGGCGTCCATTTCTCCTGCTTCGCCGACGGTCAGCAGCGGCAGTCAAAGCATCACCGTCAATGGTACCGGGTTTCAATCCGGGTTGACCGTGACATTGATTGCGCCCGGCGGCGGCTCCACAACAGTGAGCGGAGCGCAGATTCAGAACCTGACCGCAGTCTCTTTCGTGATGAGCGCGACGCTCGCCACTGCCGGAACCTGGAGCTTGCGCGTCAACAATCCGGATGGCGGACAATCAACAATCTTCGGTTTTACGGTCGGTTCTTCCGCCAATCCGCTTCCATCGTTGAGCAGCATTAGTCCAAGCGCGGCGACTGCCGGAGCTTCCGCGTTTACTTTGACGGTCAACGGATCGAATTTTGTAAGCGGAGCCATTGTCAGATGGAACGGCGCCAACCGAACGACTACTTTCGTCAGCAGCACACAATTGACCGCGCAAATTTCGGCGTCGGACATCACCGCCGCAGGCTCGGCAAGCATCACTGTGTCCAATCCCGCGCCGGGCGGCGGTGTCTCGAATGCACTGACATTTACCGTCAATCCTGCCTGTACTTACTCAATCAATCCGACCAATCAATCGTTTGCTGCTACGACGGGAGTCGGCAGTGTGACCGTTACGGCGGGAAGCGGTTGCGCGTGGACGGCCACGAGCAATGCCAGTTGGATCACGATCACTTCCGGCGCAAGCGGCAGCGGCAATGGAACGGTCGGTTATGCGGTGGCGGCGAACACTGGTGCGGCGCGCAGCGGCACGATAACCATTGCCGGGCAGGCTTTCACCGTGACGCAGGGGTGCAACGCAACGGCGATCACGACTCAACCCGCCGGCCAGACGGTTTGTCCGGGCAGTGCGGTCAGCTTTTCCGTGACGGCGACCGGTGCGGGAAACCTCAGTTATCAATGGCGCAAGAACGGTGTGAACATAGCGGGCGCGACAACCAGCACATTCAATATTCCCGCAGCCACGGGTGGCGACGCCGGAAGTTATAGTGTGGCAGTGACCGGCGCTTGCGATAGTGTTACTTCAAATGTCGCGACATTGACCGTCAATACCCCGCCGGTGGTCACAACCAATCCCGCCAATCAGAGCGTTGCGCCGGGAGCTGCGGCGACCTTCACGGCGGCGGCTTCCGGCAGTCCGTCGCCGACTGTGCAATGGCAGGTCAGCACGGACGGACTCAATTTCAACAATCTTTCCGGTGCAACCAGCGCAAACTTGACACTGAACAATGTGACTTTGTCGCAAAACGGCAATCGTTATCGGGCGGTGTTCAGTAATTCCTGTGGTTCGGCGACAAGTACGGCGGCGACGCTCAGCGTGGGCTGTCCATCCATCAACCTCACGCCGACGACATTGCTGAGTGGCACTGTCGGAACAAACTATAGTCAGGTTTTCACCGCTAATGGCGGCACTGCGCCTTACAGTTTTCGTGTCAGTGCCGGCAGTTTGCCGCTGGGAATGACGTTGTCCGCAACGAGCGGCACGTTTTCCGGCACGCCTACGCAAGGAGGCACTTTTAATTTCACAGTGACGGCGACGGATGCGAATGGCTGCACAGGCAGTCGCGGTTACAGCCTGACGATTGCCTGTGCGCTGGACATTTCTCCGAAAGCCAAAAGCTTCACGGCCTCTGGCGGAACGGACAGCGTCAGCGTGATTGCCGGCGGCGGCTGCGCCTGGACTGCTGTCAGCAATGACAACTGGATTTCGTTGACAGGCGCGACAAGCGGCACGGGTGACAGTCTGGTGACGTATTCGGTGGCGGTTTATACGGGCACGATACAACGTACCGGCACCCTGACAGTCGCCGGACAGACCTTCACGGTAACGCAATCGGGCGTGGCCTTGAATCCGACGCCGGTCATTGGCGGATTGTCTCCCTCCACAGTGACCGCAGGCGGCGGGGCGTTTACTTTGATCGTGAACGGATCGAACTTTGTCAGTGGAGCGTCCGTGCAATGGAACGGAAGCAACCGGCAAACGACCGTGGTCAGTGCCTCGCAACTGACGGCGCAGATTCCGGCCACGGATATTGCGGCGGCGGGAACAGTGCAAATCACTGTGGTCAATCCTCCGCCGGGCGGCGGGCCATCTGCGGCGACGGTCTTGACGATCCTGCCTGCCGGTTCAGGATTCGCGATTTCCGGCAGAGTTTCTTATGCCGATGCCGGATTGGCGGCAGTGCCGGGCGTGACCGTGGGAGCGTCGTCGTTGGGAATCACGACCTCGTCCGCGCCCTCCGGTAATGACGGACGGTATGTCATTCAGGGACTGGCTCGCGGCACGTACAGGCTCCGAGCGCAAAAGACTGGAAACGTCAACGGCATCTCGGCTCTGGACGCGGCGCGCATACTGCAACGGCAGATTAACAACGAACCTTTTGTCGGGCTTCAGCGGCGCGCGGCGGATTTGGACGGCAATGACACCGTGGATGAACGCGATGCACTGCTCATCGCCAATTTCGTTGTCGGGATCAACGGGGGGCAGGCCGGAAATTGGTTTTTGGAAGCGGTCAACGATTCCACGGTGGACGTCACCGGAAATTTGTCGGATCAAAATTTCAGATCCGCCTTGATCGGCGATGTTTCAGGCAATTGGTTGCCTGAAGCATCCCTCAGCATTGGCGAAGTGACGCCTCTGACCTTGAATCTGAAAAATCCGGAAACCGGCGGAGTTGTGAATCTGCCCGGACTGAAAATTACCGGAACAGGCTTCGCTGCCGGCTTGACCTTGTTGCTGAAGCCGCCGAACGGCGGCGAACTTCAGATGCGCGAATCTCAGTTGCTGGAGATCAAATCCGATTCCTTC
>CAZRXE010001321.1:0-9191 GCA_964603695.1 uncultured Heliomicrobium sp. | reverse complement strand
GCGCCATTCACGAACGCAGCCGGCGCGCCGATGGGCCGCTGGTCAAAGTCAATTGCGCTTCGATTCCGCGCGATTTGTTCGAGAGCGAATTTTTCGGCCATGTGCGCGGCGCATTCACCGGCGCGATTCGCGACCGCGTGGGCCGCTTTCAACTGGCTGACGGCGGCACGCTCTTTCTGGATGAAGTCGGCGAAATCCCGCTGGATTTGCAAAGC
Source organism: uncultured Heliomicrobium sp. (assembly GCA_964603695.1). GTDB lineage: Bacteria > Acidobacteriota > Blastocatellia > RBC074 > RBC074 > RBC074. The sequence goes on along the minus strand of CAZRXE010001321.1, from coordinate 8,976 downwards.
AAACTGCTGCGTGTTTTGCAGGAAGGAACTTTTGAACGTGTCGGCGAAGAGAAAACCCGTCGGGCGAATGTTCGGCTGGTATCCGCCACTAATCGCGATTTGCGCCGCGAAATCGAAGCGGGGAGGTTTCGGCAGGATTTGTTTTTCCGCTTGAGTGTCTTTCCGATGGAACTGCCGCCTCTGCGCGAACGCCGCGAAGACATTCCACTGCTGGTGCGCCATTTCATTCAGCAAGCCAATAAAAAAGCACGCTGCGGCAATCTGCAACTGACTGCCGAACAGATGCGGCGGCTGCAAACTTACGCCTGGCCGGGCAATATACGCGAACTGCAAAACGTCATCGAACGCGCAATGATCTTGTTTGGTTGCGGCACTCAGAGTCCGATCCTGGAACTTATTCTGCCCAATGAAGACGGCGCTCCGACACAAAATTCCGTTTTACCGCAAACGCCGTCCGTCGCGTTTGTCACTCAAGCCGAATGGGAAACACGCGAACGTGAAAATCTGATGGCGGCATTGGAAGCCGCAAACTGGAAAATTTATGGCGCGGGCGGCGCGGCTGAATTGTTGGGGGTGAAGGCCACAACGCTGGCTTCGCGGCTGCAAGCCATGGGCATCAAAAAAATCAGAGGCTGAATCGGCAAGTTTCATTTCCCGGATAACAGTTCGCGGCTTATTTTCCATTTGTGATATGAGATTTGAAATTGGCCATTGCCCAAGCACCTCAGGCATTTACCGGCAATCAATGAGAAATGAAAAATTACAATTGAAATATGGAAAATGAGAACAACTGTTATCCACTTTTCAGCACTTATGAAACTTGCCGCTGAATCAAGACCTTCGCGCTCAAGCCGGCCTTTTTCCGTTTGGCGGTTGCCCAAGCGCCGATGCTCCTCTATGCTACGCGCGCTTTTGTCACGGACAGATTCACTTCCTGGATTTTAACTTCAACAATTCGGAGGGCTTTGATGGAACGTCAGGCCACAGGCACGAAGGCCGCCGTAGTGTCGGCAGTCTCAAAGATAAAGAATTTGCGCTGGTATATCTGCGCGCTGCTCTTTTTCGCGACGGCGATTAATTACATTGACCGGCAGGCGCTGGGCGCAATCGCGCCGGAATTACAGAAGGCAATCGGCTGGAGCGAGCCGGACTACAGCCGAATGGTGAATGCTTTTCAAGTCGCTTATGCCGTGATGTTTTTGTTTTGGGGGCGGATCATTGATCGCATTGGCGTGCGACGGGGATTTGCTATTGCTGTCGTGCTTTGGTCGCTGGCCGGAATGTCGCATGCGCTGGCCGCGACAGCCATCGGGTTTGCAGTGGCGAGATTTTTGTTGGGCATCGGCGAAGCCGCCAACTTTCCCGCTTCAATCAAGGCCGTGGCGGAATGGTTCCCGAAACGAGAGCGGTCTTTTGCCACCGGCGTGTTCAATGCTGGAACGAATGTCGGCGCAATCATCGCGCCGGCAGTGGCGATTCTGCTCTATGAAAACGTCGGCTGGCGCAGCGTTTTCATCTTCACCGGCGCGGTCGGATTTCTCTGGCTGATTTTCTGGTGGGCGTTTTACCAGCGTCCCGAAGACCATCCGCGGTTGTCTGATGACGAATTCAAACAGATTCGCGATGGCGAGGAAGAACCCATAACGGAAAAAGTTCCGATGCTGCCGTTGCTGAAGTTTCGCCAAACCTGGGCATTTTCGTTGGGCAAAATGTTGACCGATCCCGTCTGGTGGTTTTACCTGTTCTGGTTGCCGAAATTCCTGTCTAGCAACTACGGCATCAAAGGCCGCGACCGAATCATTTACCTGACAGTGGTTTATATCATTGCCGATGTCGGCTCGGTGTTTGGCGGCTGGCTGGCTTCGGCTCTTACCAAACGCGGATGGACGCTCAACCGCGCGCGAAAGCTATCAATGTTTATCTTTGCTTTCATGATGCCGCTGGCGACTGTCGCGTATTACTCCAAGAACGCCTGGGTGGCGGTCATTCTGATCGGCATCGCGGCGGGCGCGCATCAAGGTTGGTCGGCTAATCTATTCACTTTGACGACGGATATGTTCCCGCGCAAAGCCGTAGGTTCAGTGGTTGGCATAGGCAGTTGCGCCGGCGCGCTGGGCGGCGTGCTGATGTCCACTTATGTCGGAACACTGCTGGACAAAAACCCCAACTATTACCTGCCGATGTTTATCATTGCCGGAGTCACGTATCTGGTGGCCTGGGGTGCCGTGCAGTTGCTGGCTCCGAAACTGGAGCCGGCGAAGATTGATTAGTGACGCAACCTTGCCTGCAAGGCAGACGAAGGGAAGCCGGCTAAAAGCCGCTCCCCTTTTTTGCTATTTTACCTGTGAGCGAAGTCCGTCTTCGATGTTGTTTTAGTGAACTTGCCGCCGCCAAAAAAACGAACATCGGAAGTAACTGCTCAGCCCAGGGTACGCATCGCTTCCAGCGTGCGGGCCGTGGCTGGGTAGGCATCGCTTTCAGTATGCGAATCGCGAAAGTCCGCACGCAGGAAGCGATTTGTACACAGTCCCTCGCTGAGCAGTTACCATCGGAAAGCAATACCCGCCTGCCAATACAGCTTCCAGCCGAATACCCGCGAAATCCGGCCCGCATCGGAAGTAGCCGCGCCGATTGGGGGAACAAAGATTGACAGTCAAAGAAACCCAAGCGTAGACTGACTTACCGGTCGGTTTGCTGCCAGGTGAGCCGACCGGCAGAGCAGAGAAGTCATCCGTTGTACCTTCAAACCAGGTTGGAGAAGCGGGCAGTACGGACTGATTCATTTTCATTCGACGATATTCCCTCCAACTGAAGATTCGAGCAGGCTTTGCAAAGGGCAATTCTGTTTTTTTTCTGACCGCGCCATTGCCGCAGCTTCCTTCGCGGCGTGGCGGTGACAAACCCAGTACAAACCATCAATCAGTACAACAATCAGTACAACCCTCAATCGCAACCACGGAGGCTGCTCTATGGAAATCCGAAGACTTCACTTGGTGTCAGCGATTTTCCTGACACTCCTTTGCGCTGTGACATTCCGGGCGCAAACCACCACTGGAAACATTCGCGGCACTGTCACCGACCCGAACGGTGCCGTGCTGCACAAAGCCACTGTCGTCGTTCGCCACGTTGACACCGGCGCGGAACGGCGACTGACCACCAATGACGAAGGCGTTTACCTGGCCGACAACCTGCAACCGGGCGAATACGAAATCCAGGTCGAGATGCAGGGCTTTCAAAAGTATCTGCGCCGCACCGTACTGCAAACCGGCGGCAGCGTCGAAATTGATGTGCCGATGACTATCGGCGCCGGCACTGAAACCGTTGTCGTGACATCGGACGCGGCGCAGGTCAACACCAGTGATTACAAAGTGGATGGCGTCATCACTCGCGAACGCATCGAGAACCTGCCGCTCAATGGCCGCAGCTTCCTGTCGTTGGCTTCGCTGGAACCGGGCGTGGATGTGGCCTTTGAACCGAATCCGGGCGCGGGCGGGCCGAACAATTATTTCCGCGTTTCCATCGCCGGCAGCACCAGCACGCTGACGCGCATTTCAGTGGACGGGGCGAACGTCAACGACCGCATCACCGGCGGCACGGCGCAAAACTTCTCGCAGGAAACCGTGCAGGAGTTTCAGATTTCCACCTTCAACTTTGATCTCTCGGTCGGCAACACGTCGTCGGGCGCGGTGAACATCGTTTCGCGCACGGGCGGCAATCAGTTTCACGGCAGCGGATTTTATTTTTATCGAGACCACAACATCGCGGCGTATCCGGCCTTCCGCCGTCCTTGTGATCCCGTGGCTTTCAATCCCGGCTGCAACAATCCGCAATTGCGCCCACGGCTGGAAGACCCGTTTTTCGTCCGGCGCAACACGGGCGTTAATCTGGGCGGGCCGATCAAAAAAGACAGACTCTTTTTCTTTTCCAACTTCGAGTACACCAATCAGGTGGGCGCGCAAACCATCAGTTTCGCCAATCCGCTGTATGCCGGATTCAGCCACGTCGGCCAGTTGCCATTTCGCGGCAAACTGTTCAACACGCGCGTGGATTACAAAATCAACAACAAGCACAGCCTTTATGTGCGCTACAGCCAGGATCGCAACACCAATCTTTCAGGCAGCGGCAATCTGGAATCCACCTGGACGTTCAGCCGCAATTACGCCGATCAAACAAACGTCGGCGTGACCAGTGTGCTGACGCCGCGTCTGGTCAATGAATTTCGCGCGTCCTATTCGTTTTACAGCAATCAACTGCGTCCGCCGAACCAGGAGGAATGCAGCAGCCCGCTATACTGCTTCAATCTGAACGGTCCGCGCATCGGCGGATTCGGCCTGACGCTTGGCAATGACAACAACGTCACGCAGCATCGCATACTGCGCACTTACCAGATCAACGAAAACATTTACTTGCAGAAGGCTTCGCACCGCATTCGCTTCGGCGGAAATTGGGAGCATCTGTACGGCCACGGCAGTTGGGCACGCATTTTCCAGGGAACGTTCAATCTGTACAGCCCGGAAACCTTGCTGACGCAAAACACTACTCTTTACAACGCCTTGCCCGCCACCTTGCGCACGACGACGGCAGGCTTGCCGACCTTTGCAGACATTTTGTCGCTGCCCGTGCAAGGCAACATTTCCGTCAGCGTCGGCGACGCCAAACAGCCGCCGTCTTTTCGCGGCAAGGAAGCCGCGCGCAACGATGCTTACAGGCTTTATGCTCAGGACACCTGGCAGGTCAAACCGAGGTTCAGTTTCAGTTATGGAATGGCCTGGTCGTTTGACGACAACATCATCAGCCACGATCTGGACAAGCCTGAATACTTGCGGCCAGTGCTGGGCGGATCGAGCGCCATACTGAAACCGACGCGCTACGATTACAACAACTTCCAACCTTCAGTCGGCTTTGCCTTCACGCTGGACAAACAAAGCAAAACAGTCATTCGCGGCGGATCGGGCATTTATCACGCTTCGCCCAATTCGTTTTACACGCGCCTGGGTGAACGCGGCTTCCTGGGGCCTGCGGGCAACGGTCTGGTTCCGTTCAATTCCCAATTGGTCGCCAATCCTTTCGCGGGAACGCCGATTCCTGGAACGACAGCGACGCAGCCTGCGACGCTGAACTTCACGCAACCGACCGGCTTTACAGGTCAAAACGCCGTCACACTGATTCCCGCGCTGAGAACCGCGCTGGCTTCGCGTTGGGGCAGCGGGCAGGATATTTCCATTCGCGGCGTGGAAGTCACCAAACAGGCGCTGGGCGCTTCGGGCGAAGGCATTTTCATCAGCGACCTTGCCACCGGCTACACCTTCCACGTGACCGCAGGGTTTCAACGGGAAATCGCTCGCAACATGATTTTGTCGGCGGATTTCGTCATGCGCCGCGCCGTCAAATTCGGCGGTACGGAAGCCGGCTTCGGCGTGGACTTGAATCGCGCCGCGCGCGCCAGAGTCATTTCCACCGATCCTGTCACGCAGGTTGTGACCTTCGCGCAAAACCCAGTCATTCCTTTCTGCACCACCGCCGCGCAATTAAACGATCCCAAAGCGCAATGTTCGTCCGGCGCGATTTTGGGTTACTGGTCGGGCATCAACACGCGCTACACCGGCTTGTTGATGAAACTGGACAAGCGGTTTTCCGGCGGCTGGCAATTGACCGGGTCTTACGCGCTTTCGCGTTATGTCAACAACGTCAATGTCGGCGTGGGCAGCGTTTCCCTGGACAATCTGTATGAAACTTCGGGTATTGCCGGAAACGACGTTCCGCACCGATTGACGGTCAGCGGGTTTTACGAAATTCCGAAATACGGCGGCGATAATCGGCTGTTGCGCGGATTGCTCAACAGTTGGCAAGTCGGACTGATTTCGGATATGCGCAGCGCGCCCGTGCTGAATCCGAATCTGGGTCTTGACGTGGACGGCGACGGCGTTTCTCGGTTGCTGCTTCCCGGAATCAAATGGAATGAGTTCGGGCGGGGCGTCAGCGCAGACCGCATACGCAGCGCGGTGGAACGGCACAACGCCGATGTCGTCTCCCGCGCCAAGCCGGTTCCCGCCAACGCCACCGCCGCGCAAATCGCGCAATGTACGATCTTCGTTGACGGACAGCGGATGTGCGGCGCGCGAACGCCGCAGAATCAGGTCATTCCGCTGATCTTTTTGCCGGCGACTTTCGACAACGGCGACCCGTTCTTTTCGCAGGATGTTCGCCTGACTCGGCTGATTACGATTCGCGAAAAAGTCTCGCTGTCGTTGATCGGCGAGGTCTTCAACATTTTCAACATCGCCAATCTGTCCGGTTACGGCAGTGGGTTGAATGCAGTGGCGGCACCCGGCCAGACACAGCAGGCGACCTTCGGACAGCCGAGCAATCGCGTCAACCAAATCTTCGGCACTGGCGGGCCGCGCGCCTTTCAGTTCGCCGCAAGATTGCGGTTCTAACTTCACTTGTGGGACAGGTTCCCAACTTTGTCATTACCTACTGTTTCGTCGTTCTTTGAATCCCCCCAACGGCAGTTGGGGGATGCTTAAAGTCCAAGCTACAAAGGCGCGCCGGCCTTCCCCAAATCCCCCCAACGGCAGTTGGGGGATTGTTAAGGTATGACCTTCAGGCGTTAAGTAGCGCACTGCGGGAGAAGGCTGGACTTTAACGATCCCCCAACTGCAGTTGGGGGGATTCGGGGATAAGACAGGCCGGTCTTGTGTAGGCTGGACTTTAACGATCCCCCAACTGCCGTTGGGGGGATTTCAGCATTGCCTGTCAGAGCGAAAAAAACCGGGTAATGACAAGGTTCCCAACCTGTCCCACCAACTTCGGGAGTCGCCCAATTGATCAAATCGTTTTTTGCCGCATTTCTATGCCTGCTGGTTTCAGCCGGACTGATCGTCAACTCGCCTTTCCACATTGCCCCAAAACCTGAACTCAAAGCTGGTGCCTCGGCAATCACGCTGACGCCGTTCGGGCAAAACCCCGACTGGGACGGAACCGTCACCGCGTCCGGCGTCTGGGGCGAAAAGTTTGAAGACAAAAACGGCAACGGCGTGTGGGACGGCAGCGAACCCTTTGAAGACGATCCCGGCAATACCGAACTCGATGCCGGATCGAAAAACAAATACGACGGGATTTACCTGGCCGGCTTCGGCAACAATCGGCTGGCGAAGGGCAAACACGACGATCTGTGGGCGCGCACGATTGTGTTGGATTACGGCACTACGCGCATCGCCATCGTCGCGGTGGATTTCATCGGCTATTACTCCGAAGCTTCGTATTACGGCCTCAATCACATTCAAAAACAGCTTGATCCGAAACTCGGCATTCAGGAGATTCTGCTTGCCTCCACGCACAACCACGAAGGCCCTGACACTATTGGCCCCTGGGGAGATGGTGCGATGAAAGACGGCAAGTATCCGAAGTATCTGCGTTTCGTGGACAAACAAATCGCCAAAAGCATCGCGACGGCGGCGGCAAAACTGCAACCGGCGCGCATCAAATTCGGCCAAACCGATCCGATCAAATCGCCCAGCCTGCCCGGCATGCAAACCCGCACCGGCGGACGCCCGCCGCATTTTTATGACGAGGAATTGCGCGTCATGCAGTTCGTCGGCAGCGCCGGCGCAATGAAAAACAAAACCATCGCCACGCTCGTCAACTGGAATACGCATCCAGAATCCATGGAAAGCAAGAACACCGTGCTGACTTCGGACTTCCCGCACGCCATTCGCGAAACAGTGGAAAAGAAATTCGGCGGAACGTCCCTGTTCATCAACGGCGCAATCGGCGCGGTGGAAATCATCAGCGACACCAACGCCAAACCGACAGACCGCGCGCGATTCGACGGCAAAGACTTTCCGCTCGATCTCAAAACCAACCGCCCGGCCTTCACCTTCGAGCGAACGGAAGCCATTGGGCGCGACGTGGGCAAGGCCGCCATCGAAGCTTTGGAACGCGGCGAGTGGAGCAAGTCTTCCAAGTTGGAAGTCAAAAAGGCCGACTTGAAAGTGCCTATGGACAATCAGGGTTATCAGTTTTTGTCACGTCTGGGTGTGCTGGATACGCTTTCGTTGTCGGGCAATGGCGACGAGCCGCAGGTCAAAACCTGGATTTACGCCTTGACTTTGGGCGACGCGCAAATCGTCACCACGCCGGGCGAACTGTTTCCGGAAGTCTTTTACGGCGTGGCCAAACACAAACGCAGCGATTGCCCGGCAGCAGACACAGGCGCTCCGCCCGAACCCGGCATCCGCGATGCGATGACGGCGAAGTATCGGTTTATGTTCGGCCTGTGCCCGGATGAGTTTGGCTACATCGTACCCAAATACGATTGGCGGCGGGAACCAGTGGATTTGAAGAAGCTACAAATCAAGGAAGCCATTGACCCTTGCAAAGACAAAGGCGTGCCGAATCATTACCACGAAACCAATTCATCGAGTTCCGAACTCGCGCCCGCATCGGCTTGCGTGACGGTGGCGCTGCTGACGGGGAAAGTTCCTGCGGATGCCGCTTGCCGGAATGTCGCGCAGCATTCCGATTACGTGCGTGGCTTGAAGCCGGCAAAATAAACTTGAATGGTAACTGCTCAGGCCTCTTCGTCTCGTAGATCCGTTTGAATTTAGGCCGGCCGTTTACGGCCTGTAATGCAGCGTGGAGGTTTCCGTGTCGCGTAGCGACGCCTGATTACAGGCGGATTCAGTCGTTGCTACGCGACGAGGAATAGGCCGAGCAAATACCTTGAGTGAACCTTTTGATCTCACTCAAGTACGGACTATTCGTGCCGAAGCGCCAGAATCGGGTCTACTTTCGTCGCACGCCAGGCCGGAATCAGGCAGGCCAGCAGCGCAACGATAACGAGAATGACCGGCGCGGAAGCGAAAACGATTGTGTCAGTGGCGGTGACGCCAAACAGCAAGCCTTCCATCAATCGCGTCAGGCCGAACGAAAGTCCGATGCCGATGCCTGTGCCGGCAGCCGTCAGCAGCATTC
>CAZRXE010001320.1:0-8402 GCA_964603695.1 uncultured Heliomicrobium sp. | reverse complement strand
CCTTGATCTGGTCAAATTGACGCCGGGCGTGGTCAGTTTCGTCAACGCGCAAACCGCCGGGCCGGGCGGGCTCTCCAGCTTCAACATCAACGGCACGCGCGCCAATCAGCACAACCTGACGATTGACGGAACCACCAACGTGGACACCGGATCGAACGGCACGCAACATATTGCGCTGGTGCTGGACAATATCGCCGAATTCAAAATCCTGACCTCGAATTATCAAGCTGAGTATGGTCGTTCGGCGGGCGGCGACATCAAAGTCATCACCAAAGGCGGCGGCAAGGATTTTCACGGCACGGGCTATTACTACCACCGCCACGAACAGTTCAACGCCAACAGTTTCTTCAACAATGCGCAGGGCCGTCAGCGCAATTTCTATCGCTACAACTATCAGGGTTTCAATCTGAGCGGCCCGGTCTGGTTGCCGAAAAAGGTTTTTGGACCTCTCGGAAGCGAAAAACTGCGGGAGAAAGTCTTCTGGTTTGTTTCGCGCGAATGGCAGGAACAGTTGCTGCCGGGCGCGGCGCGCCAATCTCGCGTGCCGACGGCGAACGAGGTCAATGGTATCTTCACCGGATTGGTCAACGGCAACAACCAAGCCGTCACCCTTTATGATCCGCTGACCGGACAGCCGTTCCCGGACAACAGGATTCCGACGAATCGTATTGATCCGAACGGACAGGCGATTCTTCGCAAGTTCGCCGGCTTTGCCAATAATGCGGCGCGGTTGCCCGTGTTCAATCACGAATCCCAGGCCAGCGCCGGTTACCCGCGCCGCGAATACAGCGTCCGCGTGGATGCCAACATCACGGAAAATACTCGTACCTTTGTCCGCTACACGCGCGACGCCGACCAGCAGTTTTTGCCCTACGGTTTGGGCTGGACGGGCGGAAACAATCAAATTCCGCTCGATCTGTTGGACTTCAAACAAGCGCCGGCCTGGAACGGAACCTACAACTTGACGACGACGCTTTCGTCAACCTTGACCAATGAATTCGTGTTCGGTGCCAGCCAGAACAATCTGACGCTGAATCCGACTGACGCCAATGCCGCGACTTACAGCGGCTTCGGATTCAACTGGAAAACGCCCTTCCCGTACCCGGCGGCGCAGTTCATCAATATCAATTTCGGCGGTGTGACCAACCAAAACTTTGCCGGGTCGAACGGCTATTCGCAGTTCCCGTACAAAAACTCGAATACGACCTTCGACTTTTATGACAATGTCAGCAAGGTGTGGGGAGCGCATACTTTGAAAGGCGGCATTTACATTCAACGCAGCCGCAAGGATCAGGCCGCGGGTAATTCGATGAGCATCGTTTTCAACCCGACCAATAATCCGGGCGGCACGTCGAATCTGGCCAGCCCGACCAACACCGGTCACCCGTATGCCGATGCGTTGCTGGGTGCGTTCAATACCTTGCAACAACCGACGCGCGGCATTTACCAGGGGCAATATCGTTCGACCAACGTCGAGTGGTACCTGCAGGACAATTGGAAAGTGAACCGCAGACTGACGCTGGATTACGGTTTGCGCATGAACTGGATTCAGCCGCAGTTCGATCAACGGCTGCAGGGAGCATATTTCGATCCGGCGCGTTATGACCGTAGTAAAGCCGTTCGCCTGTATCGTCGTGCCAACAACGGTGCGAATGCGATTGACCCGGCGAACCCGACAGTGTTGCTGCCGTCATTTTTGATCAACCGTGTGGTCCCCGGCTCCGGCGACAACTTCAACGGAATGATCCAACCCGACAAAGGCATTGAGCGCGGCGGCTTCAAGAATCGCGGGATTCAGTGGGGGCCGGCCTTCGGCTTCGCCTACGACGTGTTCGGCAATCAAAAAACAGTGCTGCGCGGCGGATACCGCATCGGTTACGACCGCGTTTCCGGCAACAACGTTGTGTTCCCGTCGGTCGAACAACCGCCGACCTTCGTCAACCCGACGTTCAACTTCGGCAACCTGGCGACCGTCGGTCAAAACACCGGACAGATCGCTCTGGGCACGGTGGGTGTGCGCGGCGCTGACCGCGAAGGCTACATTCCGAACGTGCAGAGCTACAGCTTCGGTTTGCAGCAAGACGTGGGCTACGACACGGTTGTCAGCGTTAACTATGTCGCCACGCTTTCGCGCCATTTGCCGGAAGATATCAACATCAATGCCATCCCGTATGGCGCGTTGTTCACCAAAGCCGCGCAAGACCCGTCGTTTTATGCGAACGGCATCGTGCCGGACGAAGAACCCAATCTGCCGCAGCTTTACCGCGATGCAGGGTTGAAATTCACCGGACGCTTCGCCTTCCAGCCGGATTTCCTGCGCGCCTTCCCCGGTTACGGCACGGTGCAGATGAAGACCTTCGGCGGTTCGTCGAATTACCATTCGCTGCAAGCCACGCTGCAACGTCGTTTCAAACAGGGCGTTACTTTCGGCATGGCGTACACGTTCTCCAAGGCATTGGGCACGGCTTCCAACGTCGAAGGCGAGTTCATCAACATCGTTTGTTCGCGCTGCGTTGATTACCGGCTGCTCAGCTTTGACCGCCGGCACATTCTCAATTTCAACTATGTTTGGGATTTGCCGACGATCAAAAATGACAACTGGCTGGCCAAGAACGTCGTCAACGGTTGGCAAGTCACCGGCGTGACGCAGTTTCTGTCGGGCACGCCGCGTGAGTTGGGCTTCGGCATTCAAGGCATCAACACGAACCAGTTCATCTCCGGTTCGTGGACGGAAGGCCCGCGCCCAGTCATTTCGGGTAATGCGCAACCGAGCATCAGTTTCGAGAAAGGCTTTGATTTTTCGGCGTTGCGTATGCCGAACCTGAATCCCGGTCCGCAACCGCGCTCGTTCGTCCGCAACCCCGGCATCAATGTTACCGATCTGGCGTTGTTCAAGAACATCAACATGGGCGGGGACGGCAAACGGTACATTCAACTGCGCCTGGAAACGTTCAACGTTTTCAACCACGCGCAATTTGATGGCTTCAACTCCGGGCTGACGTACTTCCCGAACACCAGCTTCACGGTGACCAACGGCGTGTCGGCGTTCCTGTCGGACTACCGCACCTTCCAACAGGCGTCCGCACAAACCATCCTGAACGTTCGCGGCGGTGCGCGTCCGCCGGGCAACATTCAATTCGGCAATGGCGTTGGCGAATTCAACGGCGTTCCCGGTTATGTCTCCGGCAACCGCAACTTGCAGTTGGCAGTGAAGATTGTGTTCTAAATTCAAGCGACACTGCTTAAAACCGCTCACGGGGATTGCAAACACATTGCAGTCCCCGTTTTTCCTTTCTGCTTATGCGTAAAACCATTTACTTACTCTGTGTTCTTTTCTGCTCCGCCCTCTCTGCTCAGGCGATGTGGCAAGGTGGGTTCTTGATTTTCGGACGTGTCAGTTTGCCGGACGGCCAACCGGCGGCGCGCGTCAAGGTTTTCATTGAAACGATGAGTGGATTGAAACGCGATGTGTTGACCGATCAGGAAGGCAATTACGAATTTCGCGGCATGAGCGGCGGACGCTATCGCGTTTACGCCACCAACCCCGATGCGCCGGAACAGTTTTCGGAACCGGCGGAATCGGACACCACGCGCGCCTTCGCCAATCGGCTGCAAATCAATGTTTACCTGCGCCTGCCGCTGCACAGCGACAAAAAAGACACCAAACCCGGAACCGTCAGCGCCATCGAAGCGGCGCAAAACATTCCCAAAGACGCACGCAAAGCCTACGAACAGGGAATGAAGCTCCACAAGGAAAACCGCCCGCAACAGGCGCTGGAACAATTCAACAAAGCGATTGAACTGTTTCCGGCCTACTTTCAGGCACTGACCGAACGCGGAAACCTGTTGATGCAACACAACAAACTGGCGGAATCCGAAACTGATTTCGAGCAAGCGCTGCAACTCCACGCCAAGTATGCCCCGGCCCTGCGCGGACTTGGCTATTGCCGGATTCAGCAAAAGAAGTTCGACGCGGCGCTCGGCGATCTGGAAAAAGCCTACGTGTTGGAACCCAACGCGCCGATGACACTGTTGCTGCTCGGTTACGCCAATCTTTCCCTCAACCGTCACGAAGAAGCCCGGCAATGTTTGCAGCAAGCTCTGAAACTGAACCCGGAAAGTGCCGCCCGCGCACACGTCTATCTGGCGGAAATCTTTGCCCACGAACAGAAGTTCAAGGAAGCGGCGGACGAACTGCGCGCCTATCTGAAAGCCAATCCCAACGCTTCGGACGCGGCGAATTTGCAAAAGATGGAAGCCGATTGGCGCGCCCGTGCCAAAGAAGCACCCAAACAGCAATGAAGGCGGGCGGCTTTTGTCCTCTTTCGGGAATCGCTAAAATGCCGCCGCTAATTCAAACAAGGGTGAACTGATATGAACGCCGCGCAAGCCACCGCGATTCTCGCGCAAATCAACAGCATCGAAACGCAGCTTTCCGTTTTGAAACAACAAGTGAAGGAAGTTGTCGCACAAAGCGGCGACAAGTCGCACACCTTTGCAGACCTGAAAGGAATTTGGCCCGGACAGGGCGATTTCAGCGAAGAGGAGATTGACCCAGCCTTGTACAAACTGACGCCGGAGTGGATAGACGGTCTTGCAACGCGACCTCAAGGCATCCATTGACGCATAATCCGTATCATTATGTTTGATAGTCAACCGAAAGAGATCGTTATTTACGAAGCGAGTGACGGCGTCTATCCTTTTGCGGATTGGCTAGCGGTACGTGATCGTGAGGCGCGAACGCGGATTGAAAAAAGACTTTTCCGTTTACGGGGTGGAAATCCCGGAGATTACCAATCCGTTGGCGATGGAATTATTGAACTGCGCATTGATTACGCTCTGGGCTATCGTCTTTACCTTGCCTTTACTGGGCAACAGGTAATTCTGTTGCTGTGTGGTGGAGATAAGTCAACTCAGGTGGCCGATATTAAACTGGCTCAAACTTACTGGCAGGAATACCAGGGGAGGATCAAACCATGATGACCTTTGATGAATTGATGCAACGCCGCTTGGCGGCGGATGCCGCTGAAGCGGCGGACTTGCTTCGGTTGGCGCTGGCTGAAGCCGATGAGGACCCGCGCGGATTATTACTTTCACTGCAATCCGTGCTTGTCGCGCGAGGCAATCTGGATGATCTTGGTTTAAGTTTTTCGGAAACATCCGCGCTTCTGCGGGCGTTGGGACGCCATCTCAAACCGGAAGCTCTGTCGCAAGCTGCCTGAGCAAGACAGATTCAAAGACCTCGCCCACATTATGCTCAAAACCTTGTTACTCGTTTGCGCCATTACCTTCTTCACGCCACAAGCGGACGAATCCGCTGCGCAATTCAACCGCGCCGTTCAATTGCAACAGCAAGGCAAGCTCACGGAAGCCGCCGAAGAATACCGCGCCGCGTTGAAAACCAAACCGGATTACGTGGAAGCGCACGCCAATCTGGGCGTGGTGCTGGCGCGGCTGGGCAAATACGAAGAAGCGGTTGCGTCTTATGAATCCGCGTTGAAGCTTGCGCCGCAATTGACGCCGATCCTGCTCAACCTCGGCATTGCGCATTACCGCGCCGGACAATTCGCAAAGGCTGTTGACGTGTTTGAACGCTTCCTGAAAGAAAAACCGGACGTGGTGCAGGCGCGCCAACTTTACGGTTTGTCGCTGGCTTCGCTGGGGCGCGAAGAAGAAGCGTTGAAGCAATTGGAACCGACGCTGGACGTCGCGCCACCCGATGCGGCGGTGCTGTATCAAATGGGAATGGCATATTTGCGATTGGGCAAAGCCGGCTTTCGCGCCACGCTGGAACGGCTGGCGGCGTTTCCCGCCGAGCATCCGGAGGGGAGGGCGGTGCTGCATTTGCTGCAAGGGCAGGCGTTTTTGCGCGACCTGGAATTTGAACACGCCCTGGAAGAATTGAACGCCGCCGCCAAACTCAACACCGAATTGCCGCGCTTGTATTACTCGCTGGGCTTTGCGCATTTGAAACTCGGCCAGAACAAAGAATCGCTCGCGGCCTTTCTGGAAGAACGCAAACGCCAACCGCAGGATTATTCAACGCTCTATCACATTGCTTATTTGCAGGAAGCTGAAGGCCAACTGGAGGAAGCCCGGCAAAATTTGGACGCCGCATTGAAACAACAGCCGCAATCCATCGAAGCCAATTCCTTGCTCAGCAAACTTCTTTCCAAACAGGGCAAAGATGCTGAAGCTCTTGCACCGCTGGAACGCGCCGTCGCCAAAGACCCGACCGATCCAGTCAAACGCTATCAACTGGCGCGCTTGTATCGTCAGCTTGGCCGCAAAGCCGACGCCGACCGCGAATTCGCCGAAGTCCAAAGGTTGAAGCAAGAGCAGCTCAAAAAGGATCGCGCCCGCACGCCAAAGCCTTAAGGAATAGTGCGGTAAGATTTGTTTCGCGGCAAAAACAATCCGCAAGATTTGCCAAGCTTTCGGCGGCGATTCGTTGATAACGTTGGCCGCATGGCAAGGCAAGGTTCCAGCGATAAGTATTTCGCACGCGCTTCGCTGGCTACCTTTCGCGGTACTGACCCGTGGAAACTTATGGAAAAAGGAGAGTACATGCAAAAAATCATTTCGTTCTTGTGGTTCGACAATAACGCCGAAGAAGCGATTAACTTTTACGTCTCAATCTTCAAAAACTCGAAAGTTCTGAACACTACGCCCGGCCCGGACGGGAAACTGTTGATGGCGAGTTTTCAATTGGAAGGCCAGACCTTTCACGCGCTTAACGGTGGACCGCAATTCAAATTCACCGAAGCCATTTCGCTATTTGTTAACTGCGAAACACAGGCGGAAGTGGATGAGCTATGGGAGAAGCTTTCAGCAGGCGGCGAGCCATCCAGGTGTGGCTGGCTGAAAGACAAGTACGGTTTGTCCTGGCAAATCATTCCCACAGTTTTGGGCGAATTGATGGGCGATAAAGACCCAGCCAAAGCCGGACGCGTGATGCAAGCCATGCTACAAATGAGCAAGATTGATATTCAGGCATTGCAGCAGGCTTACGCGCAATAACCGTTACGCAATCAAACCAGGCCGCCTTTCAACACATCGTGCGCCAATGGATCGCGCATCTGGTCTGAAAGAAGCGGCTGTTTAACCGCAAGGCCATATGAAACTGAATGCACATTTGAACTTCAACGGTGATTGCGCCGAGGCACTGAAGTTTTACGAACTACATTTGGGCGCGAAGACCACGTTTAAGATTACCTATGCTGCGTCGCCAATGGCAGGGCAGTTTCCCGCTGAATTCGGGGACAAAATCATGCACGCGACGATAGACCTCGGTGAAACTTCGGTGTTGGTTTCCGACAGCCCGCCAGGTTTTTACCAGCAACCCAACGGCTTTTGCGTATCGCTCAGTATTGAAGATTCCGCCGAAGCCGACCGCGTCTTTAACGCGCTGGCCGAAAAAGGCAGGGTTAACATGCCATTGCAGCAAACGTTCTGGGCTGAAAAATTCGGCATGCTGATTGATCAGTTCGGCATTCCCTGGATGATCAACTGCGCACGCGCGACAGTAGATGAAAATCGCTTCCACGCGCAGCCATTTAATGATGGCTCGATGAAAGGCGGGTCGTAATTTGCGCCTCCGGTCGCGACAAGAGGAGAAAATCCGGACGCGGGCATTTGGCAATGTTATAACTCGCCTTCGTAATCAGCCAGCAGCGCGCCAATTTGATCGAAAACGCCGGTCACATCGCGTCCTGGGCCGACGTAGTTGTTTCCCATCAAGCTGAAGATCACCACGTAACCATGTTTTGTGGTGACGTAGCCGGACAGCGCGTTGACGTAGCTGAGTGTGCCGGTTTTGCCGCGCAGATTGTTGGTCGCCGCCGTGTCGCGCATACGACGTTCCAGCGTGCCGTCCACGCCGGCAATGGGGAGCGATTCGCGGAAGACGTTGGCGTGAGTGTGCGTCAGCATGAATTCCAGCAAACGCACAGTGGCCTGCGGCGTAACCAAATCCTGCCGCGCCAGACCGGAACCGTCGCGCAAACTTAGCGGCGCGACTTCCAGGCCGGCTTTTTGCAGAAACTCCCGGCGCGCTTCGTTGCCGCGCGCAATAGTGGATTTTGGACGGCCGTAATCATCCACTTCGTGTCGGCCTTCGTTTGCGCCGAGCAGGCGCAGTATCAATTCGGCGTGCAGATTCTGGCTGGGTTTGTTGACGACTTTGATGAGTTCCGAGAGCGGCTGCGATTCCACGCGGGCAAGTTCCGTTAGCTTGGATTCGTCAAAAGGATTGGCAACGCGCGCCACCGCGTCCACGCGCGCGACTTTGCCCAGCACGCGGATCTTGCGCCGCGCCAGGGCTTCTTTCAGCAATGTCGCCGCGTAAGCGGCCGGATCATGTATGGCGATGTTGGTTTCGTACTTAGCCGCCGAACGCGGGA
>CAZRXE010001319.1:0-1594 GCA_964603695.1 uncultured Heliomicrobium sp. | reverse complement strand
TGGGATTCGAGCTTCGCGCTCAAAGCCGCCGCCAAACGCTCCATCGCCGTTGACCCGGATTCGCTCAGCGAACTGACCATCTCGATTTTGAAAGGTGAACTCGGCAATCAGCGCAAAGAGATCGGTAAATTCATTGACTGGCTGAAAGCCGAACCGAAACCGCCGCTCGGTTTTGAAGTCGTGGATATGCAGAACTCTATGTTGATCGGCCTCGCCAAACCGATCAAAGAAGCGACGGATTTGCCGATTTGCTGCACGCTGCAAGGTGAGGATTTGTTTCTGGACGGAATGCGTGAGCCATATCACAGTCAGGCTTTGGCGCTGATTCACGAACAGACGAAATACGTGGATGCTTTCATCGCCGTCAGCAGTTACTACGCGGATTTTATGGCGGATTACCTGGGCATTCCGCGCGAGAAGATTCACGTTGTGCCGCTCGGCATCAATTTGATGGATTACGAATCGCTGGTGGTGCGAAAGCCGCGCGAAGGCGAACCGTTTACGATTGGCTATTTCGCGCGCGTTGCGCCGGAAAAAGGGTTGCACGTGTTGGCCGAAGCTTATCGGTTGTTGCGGCAACGCGAGGATTTTCCCGCCGCGAAGCTCGAAGCCGCCGGCTATCTCGCGCCAGAACACAAACCTTACTTGCAGGAAGTCGAAGCTAAGATGCAGGCGGCTGGGTTGGCTGCGGAATTTCATTACCACGGCGAAGTCGAACGCGAAGCCAAGCTGAATTTCTTTCGCAATGTGGACCTGCTGTCCGTGCCGACGACTTACGCCGAAGCCAAAGGTTTGTCCGTGATTGAAGCAATGGCTAGCGGCGTGCCGGTGGTGCAACCGCGCCACGGCTCTTTCCCAGAAATCATAGAGCGAACCGGCGGTGGTTTGCTCAGCGAAGCGAACGATCCGGCCAGTCTGGCGGAAACGATCTACTCGCTTTGGAAAAATCCCGAACTCGCCGCTGACTTGGCCAAGCGAGGCGAGGCGGGCGTGCGCCAACATTACACCGTGCAGCAAATGGCCGAACGCGCCATTGAAGTTTATGCTTCGCTGACCGGCACACCCTCTCGTTAATCCCACAATCCAAATCACGGAAAATTTGAAGTTATGACAGAACCCAGAATCGTTTCGCTCATTGCCAGCGCGACGGAAATTGTCAACGCTCTTGGTTTTGAAGCTCAACTTGTCGGGCGTTCGCACGAATGCGACTTTCCGCCGGCGGTCGAGCGACTGCCGGTTTGCACCAGCCCGAAGTTCGCCATCGAAGGGCCGAGTTATGAAATTGACCAGCGCGTCAAAGCTGTCTTGCAGGAATCGCTGAGCGTTTACCGCGTGGATGCGGACTTGCTGGAACAACTGCAACCGACGCACATCATCACGCAATCGCAATGCGAGGTTTGCGCCGTCAGTTTGAAAGATGTTGAACGGGCGGTTTGCCAGTTCACCAACTCGCGCCCAACGATTGTTTCGCTGGAGCCGAATTCGTTGGCGGATGTTTGGGCGGACATTCGCCGCGTGGGCTCGTCGCTGGGCGGGGGCGAACGCGCGGAAGGCTTGATCGGCAACTTGCAAAAGCGCATGCGCGACATTTCCG
>CAZRXE010001318.1:0-2236 GCA_964603695.1 uncultured Heliomicrobium sp. | reverse complement strand
CGGATCGGATTGTAATACCGTTCGATGTATTCAAAGGTTTCCAATTCCGCTTCGCCCACATCACGAAAGATGCCGTCTTCCAAAAGCTCTGCGTTGTACCGCGAAAACAGGCTTTCGGCGTAGGCGTTGTCATAGGTTTCTCCCGCGCGGCTCATACTTTGCTGAAAGCCATGGGCTGTCAACAAGGCGCGAAACTCCGTGTCAGCGTACTGGCCACCACGGTCGCTATGCACCAACAAGCCTCGCGCTGGGGATAAACGAACGATCGCTTGTTGCAGCGCACGGATGATGAGCGACGCTTCCATATTGTCTGCGATGGCCCAGCCAACGATGCGGCGAGTGAATAAATCCAGCCACGTTGCCAGGTAAGCCCATTCGCCTGTGGCTAATGGCAGGTACGTGATGTCGCCGACGTAGGCTTGATGCGGATGCGTGATTTCCAGATCAGCCAATAAATTCGGACTCATTCGCCCGCCGTGCCTGGAATTGGTCGTTCGCGGAACGAAGCTTTTAGGCTGAATCGCATGGAGCTGTTCGGCCTGCATAATGCTCCGCACACGGCGTCGCCCGATGTCATAGTTGGCGGCTTTCAACTCCGCTGTTAAACGCCGCGAGCCGTATCGCCGCGCGTGCCGTTGAAACGTCGCGGTCACAACAGGCGTCAACCCATCCGCATCAGGCGGACGCTGTTGCCAAGCGTAATAACCGCTGCGACTGACTTTCAAGCTTTGACAAAGAGCATTGATGGCAAAGGCCTCCGCTTGCGAGGCGATAAATTCGTAGCGCGCGGTCAGGTCTGCCGGGAGAAAATGCTCAAGGCTTTTTTTAAGATGTCTCGCTCGGTTTCGACCTGCTTGAGCTTGAAGCGTAACTGCTCCAACTCCTGCTCCTGGGCTGCAGGACGCAGCGATTGCTTCCATTTGTAAAGCAAGCCTTCTCCGACGCCGAGCGTTTGCGCAACAGTCGGCACTGACTGTCCGAGTCGAATGAGTTGCAAGGCTTGCTGCTTAAAAGCGTCGTCATACTTGCGACGCGTTTTGGTGGTCTTGTTGACGGCAGATTTTGGAGATGTTTTTTTCATACAGGTTTGGCGATTTTGCTAAGAGAATTTCGTGTCCGTCAAACCGTGACCACCTCAGTCGAGAAATATTTGCTGAGGTGGGAATCTTTGAATGGCCGAGACGTTTTTACGGATAGTGTTTTTATTTTCCCGCCGGGGCCGTATGGCTATGTTGAATGGTTAGATGAGGAGGAAGATTGCTGATCTTGTCTTTGTTTCCCGGAATAGATTTGCTCGGACGCGGCTTTGAGGCGGAGGGCTTCTGTGTGGTGCGCGGCCCGGATCGGCTGTGGGGCGGAGACATCCGGAGTTTCCACGCGCCGCCAGGACGCTTTGACGGCGTGATCGGCGGTTCGCCTTGTCAGGATTTCAGCGTTGCGCGTCGTGGCGTTCCGCCCACGGGCGAAGGGTTGGAATTGCTGGCCGAATTCGCGCGTGTCGTCGCCGAAGCCCAACCGGAATGGTGGCTGCTCGAAAACGTTCCGACTGTCCCCGACGTGGCCGTCGAAGGCTATCAGGTCCACAGGCGGGCGTTGCGCGATAACGAATGCGGCGGACATCAGGCCAGGCTCAGACACTTTCAATTCGGCAGCAAAAAAGGCTGGCTGCTGAACATCGCAACCGTTCGCCCGTCCAGGCCGCCGCAACCTGCGGCAATGGCCACGGAAGGGCATCGAGCGAACCGGCGCAGCTTCGCCGATTTCTGCGAATTGCAAGGTCTGCCTCGCGACTTCGACTTGCCGGGATATTCCCGCGAAGGGAAATACCGCGCCGTCGGCAACGGCGTTCCGCTGGCGATGGCGCGGACGGTTGCGCGCGCCATCCGTGAAGTGGCGACCGCGCTCAACGTCCGTACGTTCACGGATGTGCGCCTGTGTGCGTGTGGTTGCGGGCAGACTGTCGCAGGCAAACAGCTTTCCGCCGGGGCTGCCTGCCGCAAAAGGCTGGAAAAGTCGCGGCGTGATCCACGGCCAATTGTGATTGGACGTCGAATCACACCGCCAGGCGATTCACGGCTTGACGTGAATTGGCCGTCGTTGTGACCGCTCGATCTTTCACGCTTCCGCTCGGCCGACCTCGCCGGAACTGGCGAGGTCGGACCGAAAAATGGAAGCCGATGGCTACGGCTTCCCTCCCTAATGGTTGCGGACGGTTGGTGAAAGGTTATTTGCGGAT
>CAZRXE010001317.1:0-1788 GCA_964603695.1 uncultured Heliomicrobium sp. | reverse complement strand
AGCCGAAGTAGTCAACAGACCCGGTGTTGCTGGCTTTGAGGTACGCCTGCTGCGTCCAGGTCACCCCGCTGCGCGTGAAAACGTAGGCTGCGCCGGAACTCATAACGCTGTTGTCCGCCTGATTTCCATTGACCCCGGTGGCATTGCTGGATTCATTCCGCGCCCCGATAACTACCGTGTCTCCAGACACCGCCACCGACCAGCCAAACTGGTCAAATGTCCCGGTGTTGCTGGCTTTGAGGTAAGCCTGTTGCGCCCAAGTCGAGCCGCTGCGCGTGAAGACATAGGCAGCGCCGGCAGAATCGGCGCTGTTATCCGTCTGGTTTCCATTGATCCCCGTGGCATTGCTGTCTTCTCCGAGAGCTCCGACAACCAACGTGTCCCCGGACAACGCCACCGAATAACCAAACTGGTCAAATGTCCCAGTGTTGCTGGCTTTCAGGTAGGCCTGTTGAGTCCAGACGCCCGCGCTGCGCGTGAAGACGTACACCGCGCCGGAACCGGGGGCGCTGTCGTCCGTCTGGTTTCCATTAACCCCAGTGGCATTGCTGGATTCATAGGGAGCCCCAACGACCACCGTGTCTCCTAACACCGCCACTGACGAGCCGAACTGCTCAAACTCTCCAGTGTTGCTGGCTTTCAGATACGCCTGTTGGCTGATCATCGGATCAATCGTCACCGGCCAGACCGCGCCTGCGTCGTCCACTTCCAGCCGCAATTCGCGCTGAGCCAGGCTCATCCGCGCGGGCAGGTTTTTTCCCTGCGCGTCGCGCACCGCCAGATGATCGTAGCGCACCGTGCCGCCGCCCGATGCTTCGCGGAAGTCCACCGCCTGCCCATCCGCTGCGAGCTTCGCTTGCCATTCGCCGGACAGTTCCAGCGTCAACCGCAATCGCTCGCCGTCGCGTTTTTCGGTCGGCGGCTCGGCAATCGTGAAGCCCTGTTCCAAGCCGCTCGGACGGTTGATGTACCACTCCGTGATAGGTGACAGGTTGTAGCTTGTAGGTTGTAGGTTGGCGGTCGGCGACTGGTCATTGAACCCTCGATGGATTTCAATGCGCTGGTCTTGCACCGTCACCGTGCCGGGGCTGACCGGCAATTGCCGCTCGCCATAACCGATGCTGCGGAAGCTCATCGCCAGTTTGGGCGTCGCTTCATCGCTGCGGCGGCGCACTTCGACGCCCTGCGGCGTGAAGCGCGAATGAAACTCCTGCGCCGGATTGAGCGCCGCGAATTCGCCCGCGCGCTGCGGTTCGGCTTGCGCCCGATACCGCGCCGTTTCCATCGCCTTTTGCAACGAAGCGTATTCGCCCCGATCTTTCAGCAGCTTGAGTGCCGCTTCGCCTTGCGCGGACTCGATGGATTTCGAGGCAAAGGCCTGTGGCACGACTTTGCCAATCAATCTGCCGACGCGACTTTGTTCGGTGATGCCGAATTTGCCAAACGTCTCGGCGCTCACTTCACGCAGCGCCATCACCGACACGCCAGCCACCAGCAGCAGCGCACAAACAATCAACAACAAACGAGTGTGGGGTTTTATCCTGAAGTCCGACATGTTTTTTTCCTCTCAAGTCTGTTTCAGTGCTGAATAAAGACAACACTTATCCTGCGCTGGCAGGGGTTACTCCCTGCCAGCAACTTATTTGTGGAGGCCTGAAAATGGCGATTGCCCTGGCCGTTAATGACTGCGGACCGGTTATTCCTACGCTTCCTTACGGCGCGAAGAAGCCTGAAATATCAATCACCAGATCCGTCGTCTGCCGCGCGAATCGGTTGAAGCTCCCCGTC
>CAZRXE010001316.1:0-9162 GCA_964603695.1 uncultured Heliomicrobium sp. | reverse complement strand
GTGGTTTAAGGTCGCACGCACCTGAAAACCGGTATAAGACATTTTGCGACAGGCTGAGACGGTCCGTCGCAAATATCAGATGGTACATTGTTTCGTAAGACGCGGAGGTGATTAGTCCGTGATGCGCGTAGAAAGCTCTATTTCCTTTTCAGCACGCAGCACTTTCATTTTCAAGATGTCGCCCGCGGACAATTGATCAAATTGCTTTTGCAGGCTCCCCTGAGCGTTCTTGGAATAGCGCGAAGGAATTGACACTAACTCGCGGCCAACAGCCACACTTCGAACATCAGCAGCGTCCAGATCAATTTGCGATGATCGGCCACGCCGCGTTCGTGTTCATCCAGCAATCGCTGAACATAAGCGGCGTTGAACAGTCCGCGCCTGTTCAATCGTTCCGGCGAAAACATATCGCGCACGAAGCCGCGCAATTCACCTTTGACCCATTTGGCCACCGGCATGCCGAAACCTTTTTTTGGACGGTCAATCACTTCATTCGGCAGATGCCCGCGCATAGCTTTTTTCAAAATGTACTTTCCGGTGAAACCCTTCAGCTTCATTTCCAGCGGCAGTTTCAAAACAAATTCGACAAAGGTGTGATCCAAAAATGGCGCGCGCGTTTCCAGCGAAGCGGCCATGCTGGCGCGGTCAACCTTGAACAGCACGCATTCGGAAAGGTAATGCGTCGCGTCCAGTTTCATCATTCGTTCGATCAAATTGCCGTTTCCGTTCGCGCGGTCGTAAAGCAGGACCTCGTCAAAAACTTCTTCATCCGGGCAGGCGGCGATGATTTCCGGTCGCAGCAATTCGCGCTGTTGTGCGCCGTCATAAGAACCCATCCAGATAGTATGCCGAGTTCCTGCTTCGTGCGCAGCACCGCGCACGAAGCGTTTGGCTTTGAAATCGAAAGACATATTGTCCGTCGAAACCGGCAACGCGGCGACGGCGGGTTCGATCAATCCGCTGCGAACGAATTGCGGCAACATTTGATAGAGCTTGGCCACGCGATGCGCGCTATAAGTCGGATAGCCCGCGAAAAGTTCATCGCCGCCGTCGCCGCCCAGCGCCACCGTCACCCGTTCGCGCGTGAATTTTGAAAGCAGAAAAGTCGGAATCAGCGAACCGTCGCCGAGTGGTTCGTCCAGCAGTCGTGGGATTTCCGGCACGATGTCCAGCATTTCGCGTTCCGTGAAACGCTTTTCGTAATGCTCCGTGCCGAGTTGTTCAGCCACCTTGCGTGCATAAGAAGATTCGTCAAAAGACTTCTCTTCAAAAGCAATCGAGAAAGTTTTGACGCGGCCTCCGGCGGCTTCGCAAGCCAGTTGCGCCATCGCACTGGAATCAATCCCGCCCGACAGCAGCACACCGAGGGGCACATCCGCCACCAAACGCATCCGCACGGCTTCGCGCAAACGGCGGCGGACTTCTTCAGCAGCCTCTTCTTCGCTGAGCTTCAAGCGTTCGCCGCCGTAACTAACTTGCCAATAACGTTCGCTGCGCCAACGTCCGTTTTCAAAAATTAGCCGATGCGCGGGCGGCAGTTTTTGCACGCCGTCGAGCATTGTGTGCGGAGAAGGCACGAACTCGTATTGCAGATACTTTCTCAGCGCCAACAGATTGACGCGGCGTTCCACCGACGGATGCTCAACCAGAGCTTTCAATTCCGAAGCAAAAACAAAAGCTTCGCCATTTTGCGTGAAATACAGCGGCTTTTCGCCCATCCGGTCGCGGGCAATCAACAATCGTTGCCGCCGCTCATCCCACAGCGCAAAGCCGAACATTCCATTCAGATGCTGCACCAGTTCGTCGCCGTAATCTTCGTAAAGGTGAACGATAGTTTCGGTGTCGGAATTGGTTTTGAGCTGATGGCCGCGCGCCAGCAACAGTTCGCGCAATTCGCGGTAGTTGTAAATCTCGCCGTTGAAGACCACCCAGACCGAGCCGTCTTCGTTGCTGATCGGTTGATGGCCGCCGGCCAGATCAATGATCGAAAGCCTGCGCATGCCCAGCGCGACGTTACCGTTGAAGTAAAACCCTTCATCGTCCGGGCCGCGATGGACAATGGCCTGATTCATCGCGCGAGCGACGCGCTCATTCGCGGGCTGTTGTTGATCCAGATTGACGAATCCGATGATGCCGCACATGCAGTTGCGTTACTCCGTGGCGCGAGGTTTTTTGGCCGCCGTCATTTTGCGTTCGATGCGGCGATACGGAATGGGCGAGGACAACACAATCGAAGTCGTGGGCATGCCGTAAGAAGTCAGCCGATGAATGATCTTTTCCAGATGCGAAATCGAAGTCGCGTAAACTTTCAGAATCAGCGAATCGTCGCCCGTCACGCGATGGCATTCGATGATTTCGGGAATCTCCTTGAACATCGCGTCCAGCTTCGGCAGCACCTGATGCGCGAGGCCAATGCGAATGAACGCGATGACTTGGAAGCCGACCTTTTCCGCATTCACTTCCGCGCGATAGCCGGTGATGATGCCGGCGTCTTCCATCTTGCGCACGCGCTCCATCACCGCCGGCGTCGAAAGCCCGACGCGGCGTCCGAGTTCGGCGTAAGTAAGCCGGGCATCTTCCTGCAACTCTTCCAGCAAGTGCCAGCCGATGTCATCCAACAATTTTTCATCGTGTGAACTCATCGCCACGCTCCAAGAAATTCGACCGTGTCTCGCATTTGCTCCGCGCTTCTCGCGTTGATAATTCGCAGCAGACGGCGCAGTTGTTCGCCAACGCTGAACTTTTGTTGCGGCGCAAGAATGATTCCCGCATGCGGTTTACTTTGGCGAATATATTCGGCGTGAAGGCGGTTGAAATCGCCAACATTGAAAGAAAAGAGAACCCGTGCTTGCACGGCGGCAAAATCCAAATGTTCGTCGTCAGTCCGATCAGCCATTCCCGCTTCGTTGGCTGTCAGCACATCCACGCCGCGTTCGCGCAAGGCTTTGACCAAACTTCCGCGTTGCGCATCTTCATCCAAATAAAGTCGAATCTTCATCACGCCACCTGCGAAGCGCGCATTTGTGACCAGTCAGCTTCAATGCGATTTTCCTCGTCAGCATCCGCCGCTAGCTCCGATTCAATTTCGGCCTGATTGGCGTGGTAATAGGCCAGCGCCGCGTAAACGCCCGCCAAAGTTAAATTAGGATATTCGTGGGCAATCTCTTCCGGACTTTCCCCCATCTTGTACCACGTGGCGATGCGATGAACAGTTGTCCGCGTCCCGGCAATGCAGGGTCTGTTTTGCCGAATATTGGCGGATCGCGTTAGTAATGAACCAACTTCAATGCTCATTTTGCTCCTCCGATTTCAATGCTTTGGGACGCCGGAGTTTAACATCAGCACGTTTACTTCGGCACATCCAGCGCCGGATTGCGCGTGAAGAAGCCGACCGGCATCAATTTGAATCCGGTTTTATGAACCGGCATGACCGGATAATCTTCCGGGCGCGGCAGATGCGTCACGCCAAACGAATACCACAGCACGACATCCCTTCGTTCCAGTTCGCGGTTTTGCTTCACCCAGCGCGGCAAGCCTTCCCCCGCCTGGCCTTGATTGACGTAATACCCGGCGGCGTACCGTTCATTGGCGTCGAACTGCGTCACCCACAAATGCGAATTCATAAAGCCCGCGCGTTGGCGTACGGCGGAATTCGCGCCCGGCAGCGGGACGGAATTTTCCCCTGTGAATAAAAGGTAGCCGGTCGGTTGTCCCAAACTATTTTTGACCGACGGATTGATGATGCGCCAGCGGCGATGCGTGGACAGGTTCAATTGACGCTGCGCTTCGGCTTCGCGACGCAGCGGCGTTTCGTGCATGGCGAAGGCGTTGTTGTACGGATTGTTTTTGCCCGGCGGCAAGGTCTCGGTGTTTTGTTCGACCACGGTGTTTTCGCGCCCGTCCACGTCGAAGTCCAAACGGAAATTGAAAAAATGTTGGTGATGCGGCGCGGCGACGCCATCGGCAACCACGTGGCCGTAAGGATCGTGTTCCGCTTTGGCGCTGAGCGGCGGCACGCCTTTGGTGGCCATCACGCCGGTCAACAAGGCTTCCAGTTCCAGCGTGCCGTCCTGATGAAAGACCCAGTTGAAGCCGTAATCGTAATTTCCCACGACGACGAAAATGGACAGCACCAATTGCCGCGCCCGCCGCGATTGGTTTTGATTGGTCATGTAATCCACGTGCTTCCAACTGACGCCGCCGTCGCGTTCGTAAACGGCGATGACTCGTTTGGCGTCCAGACTGCCGCCGGATTCGTTGGAAAACACGGCGTCGAGCAAGGTGGCGTTTTCCGGCGCGTCGTTTTTGTCCATCGGCACGGCCAGCCGTCCGATGGCGAATTCGCCTTCGTCAAAGGCATTGCGAATGAACCAGCCCGCGCCAGGGTCGCCGTAAGGCACGACCATTTCCGAAAGCGCGGCGCGATAAAGAATCGGGCGGACTTTGCCTTGATCTTCATAACCGACGGTGTAAAGCACCAAGCCTTCACGCGGATGCAGCGCGTAACGAAAGCGCCATTTCTGCCAGCGGATTTCATTGCCGCGCAGTTCAAAGCTCGCGCCGCTCGGCTGAACAATCTGCAAAGGCTTCGGCGCTTCGCGCAACTGGCCGACGGACTGTTCGTCCACGTCCGCTGTCGCGCGCGGCACGGGCACAACGCCGGCGTCAATCAGCTTGATGACCTTGCGCGCGTTCATATCCACAACGGCGATGACGCCTTCAATCGGGCGGGCGTAAGGATTCTTGGAATCTTCGCGCAGGTACGACAGCCCGCGAAACAATCGTTTGCCTTGCTCTTCGGGAAAACCGAAATTCCCCGCCGACCACATTTCCACCTGGATTTTGCCGAACTCTGTCAGACCGCGTTTGCGCATTGCCGCCTGCCATTCGGCGTCGTTGCGCACGATGGATTGAAACGTCAGCGCGTCATCCAACATCAAACTCGGTTGCACGCCGGGAACTTCCTTGACAGACAACACCCGCTGTCCGCGCAAGTCCGCCACGCCTTCAAAGGTTTTGTTGTTCGCGCGGTCATAAGCGACAAAGAAAGCTTCGCGGCGAAACGCCTCGCCTGCTTTGAAACTGTAAACCTCATCCTTCGGCGGTTCGTTCAGCACAATCGTTTGAAACCGCGCGTTGGCCGGCAGCTTGCCGCTTTCTTTCAGCAACTTTCCGGCGGCGGCAATCTCTTCTTTGCTGAGCGGGTCGAGCGGATGCGCAAAAGTCATCATCTGTGCCAAAGCCAAACTCGGCAGCGCCGGCAAACAAAGAGCAAAAAACAACAACCCAAATCCGCATCTATTTGCGTTCATCCGTGGCCTCGCTTTCTTCAAAGTTGAGTTTGGTTTTGACGGTGTAAATCGGTTTGTTTTGCGATTCGTGATAAGTGCGCACCAGCATTTCGGCGATCAAGCCCATCAGGAAAAACTGCACGCCTAAGCCCAGCATCACCATTGCCAGCACGGGCAGCGGCGTTTGAATGAAATCCGCGTGTTTCGGCCAACTCGCAAACTTCATCAAGCAGGCGAACACGCCGGCGAAGATCGAAATCGCAAAGGCCGCCACGCCCGCCCAGCCGAAAACGTAAATCGGTTTGGTCAGATAACTGGCCATGAATTTGATCGTCACCAGATCGAAAACGACTTTGATCGTGCGCGACAAACCATACTTCGATTGCCCCGCCGTGCGCGGGTAATGCGCGACGGGAATTTCTGTCACGCGACCGCCGGCCCAGGCCGCGTAAATCGGTATGAAGCGGTGCATCTCGCCGTAAAGGTTCACGTCTTTCAGCACCTCGCGGCGATAGGCTTTCAGCGAACAGCCGTAATCGTGCAGCGGCACGCCGCCGATTTTGGAAATCAAACCGTTGGCGATGCGCGAAGGGAACGTCCGCGTGATGAAAGCGTCCTGCCGATCTTTGCGCCAGCCGGAAACCACGTCGTAACCTTCGTCCAGTTTGTCCAGCAGCCGCGTGATGTCTGCCGGATCGTTCTGCAAATCGGCATCCATCGGAATTAGGATTTCGCCGCGCGCCGCCGCAATGCCCGCCGCCATCGCCGCCGTCTGGCCGTAGTTGCGGCGAAAACCTATGACTTTGACGCGCGTGTCTTTGGCGGCGAACTCTTTCAGCAGTTCCAGACTGCGGTCGCGGCTGCCGTCGTCCACATAAATCACTTCAAAGCTGTGGCCGAGCGCGGCCATCGCCTCGAAAATCTTTTCGTTCAGCCGATGCAGATTTTCTTCTTCGTTGTAAACCGGCAGGAAAATGGAAAGTTTGGGGTTCATTGGTCGGTGTCAGATTGCTTTGCGAACCACGCAGACGACGGAAACGCCGAACGGCAGCCGATGTCGCCGCAGCCAGTTCGCTTCGCCGGCAAACAGCCGCGCCAGCAGATTGTTAATGAATGGATGATTGATGCGATTTTCGGAAGCTTCGCTTTTGCCGAGCAGATTGAGCAGCTTTCGCCCCAGCCAGATCGGCAAAAACATGGCTAAGTTGGAATAACTGATGCGCTCGACTTTCAGCCCGGCGCGTTCGGCGGCGATTCGCAATTGCGGCAATCGGTAACGCCGCTTGTGGCCGGATTGATCGTCGTTCGGCCCCCACAAAGCCTGAAACGCCGGCACATAAATCACGGCAGGCGCGCCGGGCTTTAGCACGCGGCGAATTTCGCTCAAACCTTTTACGTCGTCATCTAGATGTTCGATGACATCCAGCGCCGTCACCAGATCAAAAGACTCATCGGCAAACGGCAATTCCGTGGCGCTGGCGCACATCGTTCGCTGATGGCCGCGTCGCCGCGAAAAGGTTAAGGGAATCATGGCCAGATCAATGCCCTGCACTTCGCCATACTTGCGCAGATGATCCATCGTCGCGCCGGTTCCACAGCCGATGTCGAGTGACTGAAACCCCGCACGCGAGGCCGCGTGCGCTCCCAGGGCATCTTCAATTTGCGCAAAGACCACCGCTCGCCGCCCGACAAACCACCAATGATCGTCTTCCACGTCGAAGATGATTTCGTAATTGACCGGACGCATCGCGGCTTCGACGGCTCTATTGTCCATAATTCGCCTCCGCTTCGGCCCCGACGGCGGCAAAGCCGCGCCAACTGTTGCGGTTGTGCCAATGGATTTCCGTGCGCTCGGTTCGCGCCTGACGAAACCAGTCTTCAAACTCCGGGCGGCTGATGTAAAACGCCACGGGCGCGGTCAGATGATCGTGAACGATGTTGTGAATCTCGCGAAACGGAAAGCCCGCGATGTAACAAAGATACTCGGCGTAAAACAAAAACCGTTTGAGCGCAGTTTGGCCGAGCGGCAGGTAAATCAATTTCAGCGGCAGCCACAACAGGAGCGTTGGCAGGTAAGACAAAAAGTACAGCGCGCGCATCGGCAGTTTCGAGGTGAGGTGTTCGCGCAGCGGATTGACGAAGTTGACGATCCATTCATTGTTTTCCCGCCCGTAAACCCAGGCCGAAATCGCGCCTCCCGGTTTGACGTGTTTGACCAGCGAAGCAAAGCCCGCGCGCGGATCGGGCAGGTGGTGCAGCACGCCAACCGAAAAAGCGTAATCGAACGCGGCTTTAAGCGGCAGACGATAAATGTCCGCTTGAATGATGTGGACGTTCGGCAGGTCTTTGGTGTTGCGGTAAGCGGCTTCAACGGCGACGCTCAAATCCACGCCGACAACGTCCCGCGCGCCCCATTCGCCGATCAGACGAGTGTGACGGCCTTTGCCGCAACCGCCTTCGACGACGGCTTTGCCGCGCACGAAATCCGCCTTGACGGGCGCAATCCAATCCAGAAACTGCTGTTCGTGATGCTGCTCGACGTGATCGAACTCCAGCCATTGCGCGCCGAAATTTTCCGCCGTTTCCCGCTGCACAGCGTCGTTCGCCAAATCGGCAAAACGCGGAATGCCGCCGCTGACCGGAAAATGCCGGCGGCAGGCGTTGCAACTGAATTGACCGCTGATGATTTCCCGGCCTTCGCGCGCGGCGTCGCGGAGCGTCAACTCGCCGCCGCACGACGGGCAGGCCAGATATTGAAGCAAGCTTTCTTTCATGGATGTGGTTGCCTAAGGGATTTTTGAACTGCGAATTATCCGCGCGGCTATAGGATTCGGCAACCGGCGCTTTTGGCGGATTACTTTCCGCGACCGCTTCCGGCAACGGCTTTTGAAAATCGCACGACGCCCCAGTGTTCAGGCCGATGCATATCAATCACGCCTTGCGGCGACCAGACCCAATTGTCTTCTTTGGTTCCGGCGACTTTGCGGTACTTGCCGTCGGCAATTTCGTGCTGCCATTCGACGCGGGAAAAATTCACGCGCCATTGGTCGCCGTCCGCCGGCGGCGCAGCCTTGTGCGCGTATTCGGCCAGCACTTTCCAGGGAATGGCCATTTCCACTGACCAACCACGGTCTTTGTCTTTTGGATTGTTGAGCGTGCCGTTGATTTTCACCCCCGTTTTCAGTCCGACGATGTCCCAACTGTCCTGTGCCTTGCCGCCGTCGAGGTAGGGCTTGGGCAGAAACAAATCCCAGACCGTATTCAGCGCGTTGATTTCCAATTCGTAGTATTCGTCCCGGTCGCTGTTCGGATCAATAAAGACTTCAAAATCATTGTCGTGAAAGATCACCGAATCGCGTTTGGTCAACGTTCCCCAAACGTGCGGCTCCTGTAACTCCGCGCCGATGTAAAAGTATTCGTCGTCCCACAACATTTTGGCGTAGGTCTTGAAACGCGGACGCGGTTTGATGTCGCCTTCAATGTCCACAAATTCATCCGTCGGCGCTGCGTTGCACCACGAGGTTTCATTCAACTTGCCGTCAACGACGATTTTCCCTGTCGTGCGTTGGCAAACGTACTCTTTCGGTTTGGCCGAAACCATCGCGGCATTAAAGGTCAGAACTATTGCCAGCACCACACATCGAATTTTCATTGAGTTCCTCGCGGCATCAGTAAATGGAATTTGGAAAAAAGGAAAAACCGCCGGACATTGAATTTACTGCTTATCCGGCCAGGCAGGCCGTCATCCGGCGTCATAATGTAGCCCACCTCCCGTGAACAAAGCCACAACATCACGCCGCGATTTTTGTCATCTGTTGCAAGCGTAGCGCGGAAGCGCTGGCTCAACAAAAAGAGTGGATGCCGCAAGGCA
>CAZRXE010001315.1:0-1961 GCA_964603695.1 uncultured Heliomicrobium sp. | reverse complement strand
GTGAACACGGGCGGCTTTTCTGTATTTACCGCATGCTTCGTATTGAAGACGCGCTCAGCATCATTCTCGACCGCACGCCCCTGCTCGGCGAAAAAGAAGTTTCGCTTTCCTCAGCCGTTGGACGCGTGCTGCGGCGCGACGCCATTTCCGACTTGGACTTGCCACCTTTCGACCGCTCGCGCATGGATGGATACGCTTTGCGCACGGCGGACGTTGAGACTGCCAGCGCGAATCAGCCTGCGCGGTTGAAAGAAATCGGCCAGACGGCGGCGGGGTTTTCTTTTGACGGCATCGTCGAGGCTGGCCAATCCGTTCGCATCATGACCGGCGCTCCCGTTCCCGCTGGAGCCGACGCTGTTCAAAAAATCGAAGTCATCAAAGTGACTGACGACGGATGGATCGAAGTGCAGGAGGCCGTTAAGTCGGGGCAATTCATCACGCCTCGCGGCATCGAGGCGCGCGCCGGAGACTTGATGATTAAGGCCGGTGAAAGAATCACGCCGGCAGTCACGGCGGTGCTGGCCAGTTTCGGTTATGCGCAAGTCCGCGTTTCCCGCCAACCGCGTCTCGCTTTGCTTTCGACCGGAACCGAACTCGTTGAAGTCGCGCAAAAACCCGGCCCTTCGCAGATTCGCAATTCAAACACGTATTCGCTGGCCGGATACGCCGAAGCGACTGGCGCAAAAGTTCTTAGCAGCGGGATTGTTCGTGATGACTTTGACGCCACGCGCAACGCCATTGCCGAAGGCCTGGCAACCGCCGATATCGTAATGCTTTCAGGCGGTGTTTCAATGGGCGATTACGATCTGGTCAAACCCGCTTTGCTAGAACTCGGCGCGGAAATCCTGGTTGAAAAAGTGGCAATGCATCCCGGCAAACCAACGGTCTTTGCCAAACTCGGCGACAAGGTGATTTTCGGCTTGCCTGGCAATCCGGTTTCGGTCGCTGTTTCGTTTCACCTGTTCGCGCGCCCGGCGCTGTTAAAAATGCAGGGCGCGAGCGAACTTCATCTGCCACGTGTTCAGGCTTACGCAAGCAAACCTGTCAAAGGCGCGCCGCCCCGTCGCAGCCATCAACCCGGACGGCTGACTATTCGACATGGTCGCGCCGAAGTCGAGCCGCTGAAATGGAGCGGCTCTTCGGATTTAGTCGCGTTTATGAATGCGGACTGCCTGATCGTTGTGCCAGAAGACCTGGCTGGCTTCAGTGCAGGCGACCTGGCTGAAATAATCTTGTTGCACGAATAAATCTCAAACTGCCGATCTCGAATCTACAACACGCCATGCCGGACGAACCAACGCCGCAACTTTCGCACCTCGATCAGGAAGGCCGCATCAAAATGGTGGATGTCGGCGTTAAAGCCACGACCGCACGCACCGCCGAAGCCAGTGGTTTTGTGCGAATGTCGCCGGAAACCATTGCCGCCATTCGCCAGCGTCGCACGCCAAAAGGCGATCCGCTGGAAACCGCGCGGCTGGCCGGAATCATGGCCGCCAAACGAACCGACGAATTGATTCCGCTCTGTCATTCACTGCCGCTATCACACGCTGACGTGCAAATCGCCTTGACCGACGAAGGCGCGCAAATCACCGCCACGGCTTCGACCACTGCGCAAACCGGCGTGGAAATGGAAGCTCTGACAGCCGTTTCCATCGCCGCGCTGACGCTTTACGACATGTGCAAAGCGATTGATAAAGCGATAACCATTGGCGACATTCGGCTGGAAAGGAAAATTGGCGGGAAATCCGGTGAATGGGAAAGAACTCGCAATACCGGCAAGTGAGGTTTTCCGCTTGGTGCGATTTCTATTTTGCCAGATTTTTATCTATGGGTTTGATTCCGCGCGTGAGCAAGCGGTAATTGACTACCGTCAGCCGCTTGCTCGCACGTGCGGTACCGTATCTGGAAGCGTTATTTCCCAGCCAATACTTACGGCGCGAAGTAACCCGACGCATCCAGGA
>CAZRXE010001314.1:0-6842 GCA_964603695.1 uncultured Heliomicrobium sp. | reverse complement strand
CCTGTGTACTGCTGCGACGACGTCGCTGTCAGGCAATCCGGCGTCATCAGCCAATACGTCATTCCGCTGCAACGATTGAATCAAACCGTCATCGGTTTGTTGCAGGTGGATTTGGGCGATGTCGCTTACAAAGAACAGTTGAACGAATACGAAGAGCAGGTACTCAATTCGCTCGGTGAAGTGGTCAGTGCCAGCATCAACCGGATTCTCAACTGGATAGAAGCCAAAAGCGCCCGCGACATGGGCGAGAAGTTGAAAGACTGTTTGTCGCGCCATTCGCTGGAAGATGCGCTGCAACTTTTCATCGAACAAACCGCCGAAGTCTTTCAAGTGGAAATGGCGCACATTCGATTGGCCGAGGCCGATCAACCGGCTTTGCGCGTGGTGGCGGGCAAGGGCGCTTATTACGAGGCGATCAAACAGCCCGCTGGCACGGCCTCGCAGTCGCGCACGGCGATTGACATCGGCGACGCTTCGCCAACCTGCAAGGCGTTCAAGACCGGACAGGCGTATGTCATCAATCACGCCGACGCCAATCCGGACTTTCAGGTTTTCCGCCAACGTTTTGCCGAAGGTACACCGTTGCGTCAGGCGCTGGGACAGTTTCGTTCTTACGCTAATTTGGCCTTCAACGACGAAAACGACAGCCCCATCGGCACAATCAATCTGGCCAGCAGCCAAGCCTGGTTTTTTACGCGGGCGCAGGTCAACGCTTTGACTTCGCTGGCGCAGCGCGCGGGCCATCTGGTCAGCTATTTCCAGCGCAAGGGAAAAGAAGAACGCGATCATCAGCGGCTGGAATTTCTGCATCTGGTGGGATCGAACTTTTCGCGCAACGTCAATTTCAAAGACCCCATCGGTTTGCTCAAACAGGTCACCGCGCGTTTCTGCAAGGCAGCCAATGCCGACGTGGCTTCACTGTTTTTGTGGGACGAAGAATCCAGGAAGTTTATCCTGCGCGCCGAACAGGGTTGGAGCAATCCGAACTGGGTGGACGGCGCGCGTTACGCCGAACACCAACGCTGGACGGGCAGCGTGGCGCTGGAAAGCCTGCCGCGCTACATCCCTGACTTGTATCAGTTCAAACAGGAAACGATGCATGAGAACGTTTCGCGCTTTTACGCCGATCAGGTGTTCGGCACGAATCTGTCGGAAACCTTCACGGTCGAAGCCATAGGCATTCCGCTGCAACTGCGCGAAAAACGATTGGGCGTGCTGACGCTTTTTCGCCGCACGGATCAGGCGCACCCGGAGAAAAGCGGCTTCAAGGTGAAAGACCCTGAGTTGCTGCGCGAAGCCGGCGACGCCGTGGCCGAAATGATCGGCGCGCTGATGACCGATTTGCGTTTGAGTTGGGAACAGGATGAACGCGAACGCCGCGAAGCCGTTTACAACGCGCTGACGCAGGGCAATCAAAACAAAACACTTGATCACAGGCTGTGCGAACAGTTTTCGCATTCGTTCCGAACGCTGCAAACCTCTTTGTTTCTGTTCGAGCGTCCGGGCGACGCTGAATCACTGTATCAAGCATTCGCCTATAGGCGAATCGGCAAACGCGGGACGCATCCGTTGCTGCCGGACGCCCAACTGAAACAGGCGGCGAGTACCGGCAAGATTGTCGAAGTCCTGCACAAAATCGCAGGGCATTTATGGGAAGATCCGGATGTCGCCAAAACGGAAGATTTGATCGAGCGCGTCTGTTTGCCGCTGATAGCCGGCGATGAAGTGCTCGGCGTATTGGATTCGCGCTGGGGCGTGAGGCACCGTCAGACCTCTTCGCTGCTCACCCCGCACGATCCGAAAGCATTGGAAACCGCTGGCAGAATGCTCGGTCTGGCTTACCGGGATCAAAAAGAGTTCCTCAAACGCAAGGAACAACAAGCCCGCGCCGAACGCGGCCATCTGGCCGTGCAGGCGATGGGCGCGATGGTTTTTCAATCGGCGCACCGATTGATGAACCTGGTGCAATCGCTGAAAACCATGCCGGAATTATTGGCCGACGCCAAAAACAACGGCGATTTCACGACACGCATTGAACACCTGGAAAAACTCATCAACTCAGCCTCCGAAAAAATCGAGCATCCGATGGCCATTGCCCGCCGGATGCGCAACGTCTCTCCCCAACCGCATTCCTTGAAACCCTGCCTGCACGCCGTGCTGGAAGATTTGCGCAACTCGAACTTCAATCCCCAGATCGAAGCTTCGCTGATTGTTCCCGGCAATGTGCTTGCCCGGTTCGACCTGGAACTGGTGCGGGAAGCGTTTCACAACATCATTGACAACGCCTTCAAGGCGATGACGCCGCGCGGCGGAGTGCTGACCATCAACGTCGTTCCGCTGAAAGACCGCGAGCAGGTGCAAATCAGCTTTAAGGACACCGGTCCGGGAATGACCGAGGATGAAAAGAGCGCCGCGCTGCAAGGTTTCGTTGCCATTCCCAACAACACAGGTTCAGGCGTTTTGGTGTCGCGGTTGTTGCTCATCGCCAATGACGGAGAGTTGGAGATTGAAAGTCAAAAAGGAAGGGGGACAAATGTGATCGTCACCTTGCCCCTGCATCCTCCGGAGTAAAAAAATATGGCCCTGAATTTGTTGATCGTCGAAGACCAAATCGAACAACTCGATTATCTGGAACTGGTGGCCCGCCAGTTCTGGGACAAACAAAAAGACTCTTTGAAACTGAACAAACTACGCATTGACCGCGCCGCCGTCGCCGTTGACGCGCGCCGGTTGTTGGCAAGCGCCGCCGAGCGCCACGAACCTTACGACCTGCTGTTGCTGGATTTGGGATTGCCGGAAAACCAGGGCGAAAAGGAACAAACCGATTTGGGATTGCAATTGATCGAAATCGCAAAAAAGAACCGCGTCGCCAATCGCATTCTGGTTATCTCGGCCTTCCCTGAATTCGATTACGTCGTGCCTGCGTTTCAACGCGGCGCGAACGATTTCATCAAAAAGCCTTTCGACAAACGCGAACTGTTTCATCGCATCAATCTGCTGCTGACCGGATTGCTGGACGAAGCGCGCGGACAGGCTATGGATGAGCGCCGGCGAGAGCTTTCGCCTTACGTTTGGAAATACGTCGCGCACCGGTTCAGTGCCTGTTTCAGCGAATTCATTCAAGCCGTCGGACACGATGCGGATGCATTGAGCGATGAAATTTCCGAACGCTTCGGATTGAGCCGCATCGGAACTTCGCAAGACCCGATTGTTCAGGCTTTGCGCAGTCTGACCGCCGCGTCACAGGCGGCGGACGAAAAATGGACGCGGTTGCAGGAAGCTTTCGACCGCGACACGGGTCGCGAAAAGCCGGAGGACGCACGTTCTGAATTGTGTCTGGAAGCCTGGCTGGCGAATTTTGCGCGCCAGTCGCGCTTCTGTCTGAACGTTGAATTCGACAACGCGCGGAGCGCGAAAACCAGCGTTCTTTCGCTCGGCGGCAATTGGCAAACGGCTTTGCGCGAAATCCTGCTTGGCGGCGTGGCGACTCCGCAACAGCAATATTGGGGCAGCCGCGTCAAAGTTTCAGTTGACGCGCGCGGCGATTTGGCGGAAGTTTCGTTCGCGGACGAACTGCCCGCCCTGTCGCCGGAAATCGCAGACAAGATCAATCGCGAAGAAAACATTTTGCCCAACGAAGGCCCGTGGCGAGCGTGGGGACTCGGCATCGTTCAGCACATCGCTTCGCTCGGCGGCGGCAAACTTTCAGTCAATGCGCTGGAGAAGTCCTCGGCGCGGGAGACAGGCAATCACATCTCCCTTTTCATTCCCCGGATACGACATGGATAAACTGATTTTGGTGCTGGATCATTTGGAAAAGGATATTGAACGCTTCAGCAAATGGTTGCGCCGCGAAGGCTGCGAAACGCTTCCCTGTACTTCGGGCGCGGCGCTTGAAAACGCACTTCAGAGCGACAGGCAATTCATCGCGGCCATCCTCTGCCGTGAATTCAAGGGAGCCGCAACCTGGGCGGCCTTGCTCAAGAGATTGAAAACCTTGCGCCCCGCCATGCCCGTCATCATCGTTGACGCGCAGCTTTCACTGGAACTGGCCCTCAACGCCAAAGCGCAAGGCGCGGACGATTGTTTTTCCAAATCCACCAGCGAAGACGCTTTTCGCGCCCGACTGCGGCC
Source organism: uncultured Heliomicrobium sp. (assembly GCA_964603695.1). GTDB lineage: Bacteria > Acidobacteriota > Blastocatellia > RBC074 > RBC074 > RBC074. The sequence goes on along the minus strand of CAZRXE010001314.1, from coordinate 2,708 downwards.
CTTCATTCACGGCGACCCGGAAGTGGAAGCCGCCGTGGAAAGAATGAAGCAGAAGTTGAAGATGATCGGCGATTCGCCACGCTGGATGGAGACACTGCGCGAAGTGGCGCGCATCGTTCGCCGTCCGGACGATTCCGTGCTGATTGCGGGCGAAACCGGAACCGGCAAGGAATTGATCGCCCAGGCTATTCACGATTTCACCCCCAGCCGCCATCAGAGCCGCTACATTCCCATCAGTCTGGTCGAACGCAACAAGGAAACGCTCGCCGGCGAATTGTTCGGCCACGAAAAAGGCGCGTTCACCGGCGCTGACAGGCAACGCATAGGCTGGCTGGAAGAGGTTGGCGAAGGCACGCTGTTTTTCGACGAGATCGGAGAGATTCCCTCCGATCTCCAATCTGCTTTGTTGCGCGTGGTCCAGGAACGCGAGTTTCGGCGATTGGGCGGGCCGCTCATCAAATTCAAAGGCCGATTCGTTTTTGCCACCAACCGCTATTTGCCGGACACCGTTGCCGAAGGAAATTTTCGCGGAGACCTGTTCTACCGTATCGCCCAAGTCAAAATCTCCCTGCCGCCGCTGCGCGAGCACCGCGAAGACATTCCGCTGCTGCTCAATCACCTTCTGGCCGAACATCAGCAACCTCAAAACAAAGGCTCCGCCAGCCGACCGGCGAAAAGCTTCGATGCAGACGTTTACCGCGAAGTCCTCAAACTGCCTCTGCGAGGAAATGTCCGCGACATTCAACGCATCGTCCGCGAAGGTCTGGCTAAAAGTCGCGGCGACATCATAGGTCTGTTCGATCTGCCCGAAGACCTGCTGTACGGCGCGGCGCAACCGCCAACCACCACGTTGCCACAACCGATTCTGGATGAATTGAGCAGGGAGTTGCCGGCGGACTGGGAAGCGTTGAAATACGAAGCCGCTGAACGCATCTTCAACCGCGTCTATCTGAAACTGCTGCTGGATCGGCATCCCAACAAATCCGAAGCCGCCGAAGCCGCCGACTTCGCGCGCAAAACGCTCTACAACCTGCTGAGAAAATACGGATTGGCCGGCGCGGCGGAGGACGAAGCGGACGAAGCGTCAGATTCGTGATTGACAGTTCGCGGCGCGCCACACGCAAAACGCCGGACAAGAGCGTTGTTCGCTTGTCCGGCGTTTTGCGTTGAGAAACAGGGGCGTTGAGTTCGCGCGCCTTATTTTTTGCGGGCGGAAACCTTTTTGCTCTTCTTGTCCGAAACGGCAAGTGGCGTTTTGCGTTTGCTGTTGCTGCCGTTGCGAGAAGCCGTTTGCTCAGCATCGCTGGATTTCGACACTGCGGGCAGCAGGGCTTCGGCGAAGACTTGTTGGACGTTTTCGACGAAGACGAACTCCATGTCGCGCTGCGGTTCGGGCGGCACGTCTTCCATGTCTTTTTTGTTGAGGGCGGGGAGCAGTACTTTGGTGATTTTCGCGCGATGCGCGGCCAGCACTTTTTCCTTCACGCCGCCGATGGGCAGCACGTTGCCGCGCAAGGTGATTTCGCCTGTCATCGCGACGTGTTTGTGAATTGGGCGTTTGGACAAAGCAGACACCAGCGCCGTCGCCATGGTGATGCCCGCCGACGGCCCGTCTTTGGGAATCGCGCCTTCGGGAATGTGCAGGTGTATGTCGGTTTTGGTGAACACATCTTCGTCAATGCCGAGTTCTTTGGCGCGCGATTTGGCGAACGAATAAGCCGCGTGCGCCGATTCGCGCATCACGTCGCCGAGCTGTCCGGTCAGTTGCAGCACGCCTTTGCCTTTCATCGTCAGGGCTTCGATGAACAGTATGTCGCCTCCGGTCGCTGTCACTGCCAGCCCAGTGGCTATGCCGATTTGATCGTGCTTGAGCATTTCTTCGGTTTCGACTTTGGCGACGCCCAGGAAGTCGTTCAGATTTTTGACCGTGACTTTGACCTGTTCGGTGTCGCCTTCGGCCACGCGACGGGCAATCTTGCGGCAGATTTTTCCGACTTCGCGTTCCAATTGGCGCAGGCCGGATTCGCGCGTGTATTTGGCGATGGCGTCGCGCAAGGCTTGATCGCTGATGTGCAGGTTTTCAGGCTTGATGCCGTTTTCATCCATCTGCTTCGGCAGCAAGTGGCGCAGGATGATTTGCAGCTTTTCTTCCTCCGTGTAACCCGACAGCCGAATCACTTCCATGCGGTCGCGCAACGCTGGTTGAATGGTGTCCAGCACGTTGGCAGTGGTCATGAACATGACGTTCGACAGGTCGTAAGGCACGTTCAGATAATTGTCGCGAAAGCTGTTGTTCTGTTCAGGGTCCAGAACTTCCAGCAAGGCCGACGACGGATCGCCGCGAAAATCCGAACTGACCTTATCAATTTCGTCCAGCATAATCAGCGGATTGTTCGTGCCTGCGGTTTGGATGGATTGAATGATGCGGCCCGGCATTGCGCCGACGTAAGTGCGGCGATGGCCGCGAATTTCGGCTTCATCGTGAACGCCGCCCAGACTCAGGCGGACGAATTTCCGATTGAGCGCGCGCGCAATCGAACGTCCCAGGCTGGTTTTGCCCACGCCCGGCGGGCCGACCAGACAGAGGATTGAACCTTTCGGTTTTTCCTTGATCTTGCGCACGGCCAGGGCTTCGATGATGCGCTCTTTGACCTTTTCCAGGCCGTAATGGTCTTCGTCCAGAATCTCCTGGGCTTTTTTCAGATCCA
>CAZRXE010001313.1:0-1935 GCA_964603695.1 uncultured Heliomicrobium sp. | reverse complement strand
GTGGTGCTGGGTCACACCAAATGCGGCGCGGTGACAGCCGCCGTTACCCACACCGAAGTCCACGGCAGCATTCCGCCGCTGCTGTCCCACATTCATCCGGCGGTCAGAACCTCCCGACACGAGCATCCGGGGTTGAAAGGCGACGAACTGATCGAGGAAGCGATCAAGACCAACGTCTTTCATTCCATACAGGAACTGCTTGCCCGCAGCCACATCATTCGCGAACGCATACACAACGGAAAGTTGAAAGTCGTCGGCGCGATTTACGACCTCAGTTCCGGCCAGGTGAACTGGCTCGGCGAACATCCCAAACAAAGCCTCATACTCGCACAGACGAATAAAAAACATCGCGTCGCCCTGCATCGCTAAGACGCGCTGAAGATTTTCGTCGTGTTGGAATTTTTCCCGCCCCTACCTGGATTTCCGCACCGAACGTGGAAATCACTCGGGAGGGACTATGAACCATTACGACATCATCATCATCGGCACGGGCGCGGGCGGCGGCACGCTGGCTTATAAACTTGCGCCGTCGGGCAAACGGATTCTGCTGCTGGAACGCGGCGGCTACGTGCCGCGCGAAAAGGAAAATTGGAGCACGCTGGCCACTGTCAAGGAAGGCCGCTACAACACCAAAGAAGTCTGGCGCGACAGTCGCGGCAAAGACCTGCATCCGCACACGAATTATTACGTCGGCGGCAACACCAAATTTTACGGCGCGGCGCTCTTCCGGTTGCGCGAACAGGATTTCGGCGAAATCAAACATCACGGCGGAATTTCGCCCGCGTGGCCAGTCAGTTACGCAGAGCTTGAGCCTTACTACACTGCCGCCGAACATTTGTATTCCGTCCACGGCAATCGCGGCGAAGACCCGACCGACCCATGGGCCAGCGCGCCGTACAGTCATCCGGCGGTCAGCCACGAACCGCGCATAGCGCAATTGGCCGAAGATTTCACCCGGCTCGGTTACAAACCCTTTCATACGCCGCTCGGCGTGATGCTCAACGAAAAGCAGATGAATCGCAGCAAGTGCGTGCGCTGCAATACCTGCGACGGCTTTGCCTGTTTGACCAACGCCAAATCCGACGCTCAAGTCGTGTGCGTGGATCCGGCACTGGAATATCCGAACGTTTCGCTGCTGACCAATGCTTACGTCGAGCGACTGGAAACCAATGAATCCGGTCGTGAAGTGAAGCGCGTGGTGGTAAAGCGCGACGGCGTGGAAGAAATCTATTCAGCAGATGTGGTGGTGGCGTCGGCGGGCGCGATCAATTCGGCGGCGTTGTTATTGCGTTCGGCCAACGACAAACATCCAAACGGCCTGGCCAATGGTTCGGACGTGGTCGGGCGGCATTACATGGGACACAACAACTCCGTGCTTTTCGCCATTTCGCGGCATCCGAACCCGACTGTGTTTCAGAAGACAATGGCGCTGAACGATTTTTACTTCGCCAACCGGGAATGGGATTTTCCAATGGGGCATTTGTCATTTGTCGGCAAATTCGACGCGAATATGTTCGCCGCCGGCGCGCCGCCTTTCGCGCCGCATCTGACGCTGGATTACATCGCCAAACATTCGCTGGATTTCTGGCTGACTTCGGAAGACTTGCCCGATCCGAACAACCGCGTCACGCTCGACCGCGAAGGCAAGATCACGCTGTCTTACACACCGAACAATCTGGAAGGTCACAAACGGCTTTACGCCAAAGTCAAAGAAATGGTGAAGCAGGCCGATTGCCACGATCATCTGATTCCGCTCAACGCCTTTGTCGGTGACCGCATTCCGCTGGCCGGCGTGGCGCATCAGAACGGAACCATTCGCTTCGGCAACGATCCGCAAACGTCGGCGCTTGACCGCAATTGCAAAGCGCACGAAGTGGATAACCTGTATGTGGTGGACGGCAGCTTTTTCTGTTCCAGCGCGGCGGTCAATCCGGC
>CAZRXE010001312.1:0-5531 GCA_964603695.1 uncultured Heliomicrobium sp. | reverse complement strand
GTACCGCGACGGAACACGGCAAGATCGGTTTTGCCGTCGCCGTCATAATCACCGGAGACTGACAAGTCGTAGTACGGCGCATAAGGCGCGCCCCACAACGTGCTTTGCGTCTGGTTATTGCCGCTGGCCGCCACCAGCCAATTGCCGTCAGCGCGGAACAGCGACAGGTCGCTCTTCAAATCGCCGTCGAAATCGCTGAACACCGCCAGGGACGACGCAAAGCCGGCACCGATCTGCACCGTGTAATTCTGACTAGCGCTGCAACTGCCCTGCGTCGCTTGCACCGTGAATGTGTAAGTTCCCACGGCTGTCGGAAAACCGAAGACCAAACCGACGTTCGCAAAGAGCGTCACGCCCGGCGGCAACGTGCCCGACGTTACCTGATACGTGTAGCTACCAGCCGGCGAAGCCGCAGCAGACTGACTGTAGAGCGCCCCGACGCTGCCATTGGGCAGGCTTCCCGGCAAGGTGATCGTCTGGCAACTGCCGCTGCCAACCGTGATTGTGTATGCCTGACTGCCTGAACAACTGCCAAAACCTGTTGCCGTTACTGTAAAGCTCGACACCCCATTCGCGGTTGGCGTGCCAGAAATAATCCCGGTGGCGGAATTGATTGACAGTCCTGCCGGTAAAGACCCAGAGGTGACTGCATACGCATAGTTGCCTCCTGCCGGGCTGGCCGCAATGGTTTGGCTATACGCCGTGCCAGTCGCCCCATTCGGCAGGCTGGCCGGAGAGAGCGTCACCGCTGGCGGACAGTTGATCGCCATCGAATAGGTCTGTGTCGAACTGCAACCGCTGGCGGTTTGCACTTTGATGATAAAGCTGACTGTGCCCGTTACTGCGGGCAAGCCGCTGATGACGCCGGTCGAAGCATTGAGCGTCAACCCGCTCGGCAAATTCCCTTGCGCCAGCGAGAAGGTGTAGCTGCCTGCCGGAGACACACTAATGGTTTGTGAATACGCTGCTCCCGCTGTGCCTGCGGGCAAAGTTGGTGGAGTGATCGTCAGCGTCGCGCAGGCAATCGCCACCGTGTAATCGCGAGAGCCTGAGCAACCGTCAAGCATTGCCGTGACGCGGAAGCTGAAGCTGCCCGAGCTGGTTGGCGTGCCACTAATCACGCCCGTCGCGGCATTGAGCGTCAGACCGGTCGGCAGCGCTCCGCTGGTGACTGTAAAGCCATAGGCTCCGGCTGGCGTCGCGCTGACCGTCTGGTTGTAGCCGGTCCCGACCGTTCCACCCGGCAAGCTGGCCGGATTGACTGCGATTGGCGCGCAACTGGTGATGTTGATCTGGTAATCGCGGAAGGTCGAGCAAGTGCCAAAGCCGGTTGCCGTGATGCGGAAGCTGACATTCCCAATCTGCGAAGGCGTGCCGGAGATGACTCCTGTCGAAGCGTTGAGCGTCAAGCCCAGCGGCAAAACCCCATTCGTCACCGAGTAGTTGTAGCTGCCTCCCGCCGGACTGGCGGTAACTGTTTGGCTATAAGCCGTGCCGACTTCGCCGTTGGGCAAGCTGGCCGGAGCCAGCGCAATCGTCGGACAAACTATGGTGTCTGTGTCGGTCGCGCTGTTGTTGGCCGGATTTGCATCAGTCACCCCTGCCGCAGTAGCCACCATCGCCGTGTTGCTAACCGTTCCCGGCACATTGCCGACAACAGTTCCAGTCGCGGTGAAAGTAACCGAAGCACCTGCGGGCAGATTGACTGTGGCGTTGATGTTGCCTGAACCACCGGCTGGGCAAGTGCCGCCACCCGCGCCTACACAAGTCCAGGTCACGTTCGTAATTCCCGCCGGGAAGTTGTCGGTCATGGTTGCACCATTGGCGGCTGCAGTTCCAACCGCATTTGAAGCGACAATGGTGTAAGTAACGCTTGAGCCGGCCGCCACCGTGCCTGTGCCGTCTGTCTTGGTGATCGAAAGATCGGGCATGGAAATGATCGTGTCAGTGTCGGTAGCATCATCGTTGGAATCATTCAACCCGATCACACCCGCCGGTGGCCTGACGGAAGCCGTGTTGGAAAGTGTTCCGGTTGCGCCTGATGAGAGCGTGCCTGTCGCCGTGAAAGTGACCGAAGCACCTGCGGGCAGGTTGACTGCGGTGTTGATGCTGCCTGAACCAACGGCTGGGCAAGTGCCGCCGCCTGCGCCTACGCAAGTCCAGGTCACGCCGGTCAAGACGGCGGGGAAGTTATCCGTGACCATTGCGCCGGGAGCATTGCTCGGTCCGCTGTTGGAGGCCGTGATGGTGTAGGTCACTGTTCCTCCGGCGCTAACCACCGTTACGCCGTCGGTCTTGGTGATGGCTAGATCGGCTTGCGGCATCAGTGTGTCGGTGTCGGTCGCGCTGTTGTTCGGAGGGTTTGGATCGGTCACCGCACCGCCACTGACCGTCGCCGTATTGGAGAGCGTGCCGGTTGCGCTTGGGCTGATTGCGCACGATGCCGTGTAGGTAACTGAACCGCCCGAAGGCAGATTCACCGTGTCGTTGATGTTGCCTGAACCGCTGGCCGTACAAGTGCCGCCGCCTGCGCCAACACACGTCCAAGTGCAAGTCAGCACCGCCGGGAAGTTGTCAGCCACCGTCCCGCCGGTGACCGCAGTTGGCCCGGCGTTCGAGGCTGTGATGGTATAAGTCACCGAACCGCCAGGAGTCGCCGTCGTCACACCGTCGGTCTTGGTGATCGAAAGGTCAGCGCTGGAAGGCGCACAGGCCGTCACGGTCACATCGTCAATCGCCAGGCCGCCGAATTGGACAGTGGTGTCGCTGTCAAGATGGAAGCGCAATTCGGTATTCAGACCGGCGAGGCTGTCGGCGCGGCGCGAGTAAACGCCCCAACCGTAAGTCCCCCCGATGTTCTGCTGCGGATTGCCTGTGCCGGCGGAGGCGCTGATGGGTGTTGGTTCGATCCATTCGTAGAGCCGCACCGGCGTCGCGCCTCCGACTTGCTGGGCATCAACGAACATGTGGTCGATGTTGGCCGTGTGGATCTGGTGACGCATGGCCCAGGTCACTTCCACCGGCCCCACGTAACCCGCCAGATTGATGTTCGGTGAGAGCAGGTCCTGATTGCTCGAAGCAACGTATGTCCCATTGAGATTGGTCTTCCAGCAATTCACTCCGCTGTTGCAGGTGGTGAAAGCCGCGACGGGATTGGCCGTGGTGGTGGCCACAGTGTTGGGCAAGCCAAGCGCCCATTGATCCGACGTGCCCGAATGCGTGAAGCCCGCCGCGCCGCTCTCGAAATCGCTGGAAAAGACCGTCACGGGAGTGAAACCCATTGGGCAACTCGGCGCAGGCGGCGGTGTGCAAACACGTATGCTCCAACTGGTCAGCGTCCCGCCGTTAGCGTCCGCCACATCGTCGTATAGGTCGAGCGTCCAGGTTCCTCCGGCATCCTCGCCGTAGAAACTGGAGAGGCGATACGCGCCGGAAGTGTTTGCAGTGCCGGCGGTGGAGTTGTTCTCCGGTTTGAACTGCAGGCCTTTGAGAATTAAACCGATAATTGGGACCCCCGCTTCATCGTCAAGGAGAAGATCCATTTGCGTCTGCCCGCCTATGGCGGCGGCACCGATGTCGGTGAACAGGCCGTTGTTATTGCCCGCCGGCGAACGCAAGTGCGCGTCAATCTGATTCATCACTGTGTGGTTAAGCACGATTTCGACATTGAGGTCTTCGATCCGCGGATTGCCCGGCACGGTGATGGTCGAACTGACCAGTCCCGTGCCCGGCCCGATGGTCTTGGGCACGTCGGTGCTGGTGTAAGTTGTGCAAGTCAGTCCCGTCGGCGCGGGCAGCACGCTGACGCTCAAATGATAAGTCGCGGTCGGCCCACCAACTGCGGCGGAAGCCGAATCAACGAAAGCGTAGTAAGTGCCGGCAGTTTTGACCGTCATAAATAGTGCTTCGGAAGGGAGATTCGGATGTGGGGAGACATCGCCGGTTCCGGCGTCGTCCACCACCAGAATCTGATTGCCTGCGTCACCGAAGAGGGCGAAACCAAGCCGTCCATTCCAGGTCACGCTGTCGCGTTCAGGATCGAGATCGAGACTCAGAAAGACCGTATCGCCGGCATTGAGCGAAAAGCTGTACCAATCCTGCTCGGTCGCGGAAGCCGGATTGCGCGTGCCACTCACCCAGCCGTTGGCCGGCAGCGAATTGGCTGTGGCCGGCGTGTCGTTTGATTCGACTTCGGGCGTCGGCGTTCCACTTTGCAATTGAAACCATAGTTCGTAGGAGCGCTCGGAAGCGGTGCCGGCGGTGAAGTCGTTGACCCTTAAGTAATAGGTTCCGGTCGTCGGAATTGTCGCGCCCGCGATGGTGGACGAAAGCCCGGCGAAAGAGCCGTTGTCGTCATCGAACTCGATCTCGGTCGTGCCGTCTGAAGCGAGTACCCTCAGTTGGCTATCAGTGCTGTTGCCCGCCGAGCCTGAAGTCATCATCGCGGAATAGACGCGGTCGCCCGCTGTCGCCGTGAAAGAATAAAAATCTATGTCGCCGTTAGGAAAGAGATTTCCCTTGATCCTGGCCCCTGTCCCAGCGATGGGCGAAGCCGTGGCGGACGTGCCGTTAGGCTCCACCTCACCCACAACTGCGGCGGTGGCTGTCGCCGCCAATCTCGTGCTGACTTTCGGCCCAATGGGAATCAGACCGTCGTACTGAACGACCGTAATTTCCGACTCCGGCTCCGGTTTGGCGGATGCACTTCCTTTTTGTTGTGCGATGGCCCTGGCCTTCGCTTTGGTTGTTGTGGTCGTGGGCTGTGACGATCCGATGGCGGCCTTGACGCCCGCCACAGCCCTGCTCGAATAAGCACGAACTGCCGGATTGAAGATTGCCAGTGACAATACCAAAGCAGCCAATAGAACTGCTGGAACAATCAGCTTCAATAAGCGCGCAATGTGGGAGTGTGTAGTTTGCATGATATCCGCCTTTTGAGTTTCGTGAACGGTTCAAACAGCCAACTGAAATGCCCAGCACAAGCGGAACCGACAGGGACATCCGCCGCAGCCGCCGGCATACGCCACAAGCATTTCAGACGCCGGAAAATGAACAATGATTTGTTTGAGTTGACAGTGAAGTTCGTAAAACCAATTTGGGTTCGGAAGACTCTGTGTTTTCGTACTGCTGATCGAAATTGAGGAGAACCTTCCTAACGCGCCGGAGTGTACAGACTGCTCCGACATTCATCAATACTCGCACTGCTGACTTAAGGAAAACCGGAAGAAACGAAAAAACGGAAAAAAACCTAATCCCTCCGTTTCTTCGTCCTTGCCGTCATTACAGCCTTTCAAACGATTGAATTGATGTCGGAGTCAGCCGCCCAAAGACCAATGAAGTTATAGAGGTTTTCAGACGAGTGCGACCTAAGCATTTAGAGGTAGGACAGGTTTTGAACCTGTTCTACCCAATCAAGCAGTCGCGCACACCTGCAAACAGCTATAAACCAAACTTTGTGGAAATTTCAGCGCGGGGGAAGATGCCAGCGTGATCTGGTTTTTCCGCCCGACTATTGGCGTCCATCGAGCTTC
>CAZRXE010001311.1:0-10019 GCA_964603695.1 uncultured Heliomicrobium sp. | reverse complement strand
CTTTGAGTGTTATGATCTTCTGTGATTGTGTTGAAGCATTTGTTCACCAATTTCCCCAAGAGTCATGGTTTTAATAAACCTAGTTCCACCTCCGGCCACTGAAATTTCCGGGGCGAAAATCCTCTTTTCGTGGGTCACAATTAGCTCCCGAAGGGTTCGGATTGATGCGGTTACCGCCAACGCTCAGCCAGAAGTTGACAGCGCAGTTTCTGTTTCGTCTCGCATCACATTCCTAATGCTTACAGCAGTGTGCTGAAAGACCCTGCGAAGTTGCGTACCAAATTTATAGGGGGAAAATCACCAACGTCGGCTAAAATAACATGAAATTTCTTTTTGAGACAACTACTTCTCACAAGACCATCTTACATTTTGTCATCTTTTATCTGACAGCACATTATTCCAACAGTTACTTGATGTAAAAATTAAATATAAGCGCTCTGCTGCGAGTTTCTCCTGCAACTGCCAGGATCAGTCAGCCGAAGCGGAGACACAGGTAATTTGCGGCTTGTTGCAAAGTAAGAATTCCGCTAAGATTTCAAACTGAATGAGCACTCATTCAGCATTCCATTTTCAATCTATAAAGTCATGCAAACCAAACGTAAAATAGCGGATCGCCCTGTCGAATTCGCGGATGAAAAGAGTCGTAACGTCAAATCGGAATTGATCTTGCGCGCAGCGGCAAAAATCTTCGCTCAGTCCGGCTATTTTAACGCCAAAGTTTCCGACGTTGCGCGAGCAGCAGGAATTGCTGACGGCACTGTTTACCTGTATTTCAAAAACAAAGATGACTTGCTGACTTCAATTTTCAGTTGGGCGATGGGCGAATTTTTGAATCTTGCCCGCGCCGAATTGATTGACTTGAAGGAGCCACGCGAAAAATTGCGGCGCTTTGCCAATTTGCAGTTTTCCCTGCTCGAACAGGAGCGTAACATCGCCATTGTGTTCCAAATCGAACTGCGCCAGTCCGCCAAGTTCATGGAACAGTTTTCCACCACTTATCTGGCTGAATACCTGCAAATGCTGCGTGAAATCATTGAGGAAGGACAACGAAGCGGGAGTTTTCGCAAAGGACTCAATTCCAAGCTGATGGCCAAGCTACTATTTGGAATGCTGGACGAAATGGCCACGAATTGGGTCTTGAGCCACGGCAATCACAGCCTGATCGCAATGGCCGAACCGGTGCTTGACATTTTCTTCAATGGAGTAACTGCAAGCCATGCCTGATTCCAAACCGCCGATCAAAACTATAATAGACTTGTTTGAACACGTCGCCGCTAAACCAAAGCCCGACCTGCTAAATTACAAAAGCAATGGTCAATGGAAAGCGATGGCTACTGGCGAATTGATCGAGAAAGTCCGCCTGGCAACCATGGGTTTATTTGCGCTGGGCGTGAAACCGGGCGATCACGTTGGTCTGCTTTCCGAAAACAGAGTGGAATGGACGATTGCCGATCTGGCGGCAATTCATTGCGGCGCAGCGGACGTACCCATTTATCCGACGCAAGCCACCAAACAGGTTGCCTACATTTTGAAAGACGCCGGCGTCGAAGTGCTCTTCCTATCTAACCAAGCGCAATACGACCGCGTGCGCGACGCCCTAAACACTTGCCCTAAACTGCGCGTTATCATTTCCTTTGATTCGGTCAACGCCCCAAGCGGCAAAGTCATGAGTTTTGAAGAATTGCTAAATTGGGGCATCGCCGCCAACGACACCGATCCACAAGAGTTTGACAGAATGCGGGCGACCGTCACGCCTGAAACTTTGGCGACCCTGATTTACACATCCGGCACGACAGGCGATCCCAAAGGCGTGATGCTCACGCACAGCAACCTGATCGCCAATATGCTGAGTACTTCGCAAGTAACAGTGGTTCACGAAGACGATCCCGGTCTGTCCTTTCTTCCCTTCTCTCACATCTTCGAGCGCGCGGTGATTTACTTTTATCTATACAACCGGGCACGGATTTTCTACGCGCAGAGCATTGAAACCGTCTCCGAGGATTTGCTCGACGTAAGGCCGTATTACATGACCAGCGTGCCGCGCTTGTTTGAAAAAATCTACGCGAAAGCCATGGACAAGGCCGAAGAGAAAGGCATGGCGACAGCCAAACTTGCTCGCTGGGCTGTAGAAGTCGCCAAACAATGGGCGGACGTGGTGAGCAACAGCGGCAAACCTTCTTTGGGATTGAGTCTCAAACAAAAGATCGCCGATGCACTGGTGCTGTCAAAGTGGCGGGCGGCGATGGGCGGACGCATCAAGTATTTCGTGTGCGGCGGTGCGGCGCTCGCGCCGGATTTGGCCAAAGTTTTTTACGCCGCCGGAATGCCAATTTTGCAGGGTTACGGTTTGACCGAAAGCTCGCCCGGCATTTCCGCCAATAGCGCAAACGAAAATCGGTTGGGTTCGGTGGGACGCCCGATGCCCGGCGTGACGGTGAAAATTGCCGAAGACGGTGAAATCCTCTGCGCCGGCGGGAATATCATGCGCGGCTATTACGACAAGCCGGAAGAAACCGAAGCCGCACTGGAAACCGATGCCGAAGGTCGAGTCTGGCTTCACACAGGCGATGTCGGTTATTTTGACGCCGATGGCTATCTGTTCATCACCGACCGCAAAAAAGATTTACTGAAAACCAGCGGCGGAAAATACATCGCCCCACAGCCGATTGAAAACTCCATCAAACAAAGTCGTTTCGTCAATCAGGCATTGGTCATCGGCGAAGGCCGCAAGTTTCCCGCCGCATTGATCGTGCCGCAAATGGAGGTGTTGCAGGCTTACGCCGCGCAGCGGGGCATAGCAGCCAAAGACGCTACTGAGTTGCTCCGGCATCCCCAAATTCTAAGCTTGATGGAAAGCGAAGTGGACAGATTCTGCGGCGATCTGTCGAAATACGAACGCATTAAAGCTGTGCTGCTGCTCGACCGCGAACTGACGGTGGAAAGCGGCGAATTAACGCCGACGCTGAAAATCAAACGCCGCGTCGTCGTGGACAAAAACAAAAAGGCGATTGACCGGCTTTACGAAGAAAAACACGCCGAGCACGCCGAAACCCACTAAAGTCCACCGTTATGTTTCCAATCAATCTAAGCATTACACGCATTATCAAGCACACGCCGACAACCTGGAGTTTTTTCATGATTCCGCAACACGCCGTCCGTCCGAGTTTCATTGCCGGGCAGGTGGCTGTGCTGGAAATGGATAATTACGGCGATTCCTATTACGCCTTCGCTTCGGCACCGGAAGAAAACGAATTCGAGTTTCTGATCAAACGCCGCGCATCGGCCAATGTCACGGCGGCACTGTTCGACCCGCACATCGCCAAACGCATCGTTCTGAAAGACATCGTCGGCAGCGGTTTTCCTGTCGAATCCCACCTGGGCCACGATCTGGTTTTCGTCGCTATGGGAACCGGACTTGCGCCGCTGCGTTCGGCGCTGCGACACATTTTTCAGCAACGGGAAAGTTACGGACGCCTGTTCGTGCTTTATGGCGCGCGCACAGTGGAAGACTTTTGCTTTGAAAACGAAATGACCACCGAATGGCAACAACAAGGCGTGGAATTGCGCCAGGTACTCAGCCAACCGGGTGACGCCGCCTGGAATGGGCCAACCGGTTATGTGCAAAGCCTACTCGATAATGTTGTACCAAACTTGAACAATCCGCTGGCACTGGTGTGCGGCTCTCGTGATATGCAAGAACAAACGAAAGCGCGATTGTTTGAATTAGGTTTCTCACCGGAAAAAATATTGACGAATTACTAAACTTCCGTCCACGAAGGGTCACGAAGAAAATTGAATACCTTCGTGTCCCTTCGTGAGGCTTCGTGGATGGTTATTACAGGAGACATCATTTATGCAGATCAAAAAAGCAGCGGTACTGGGCGCGGGCGTGATGGGCGCACAAATCGCCGCACATCTGGCAAATGCGGGAATCCCCTGTTTGCTACTCGACATTGCGCCGAAAGAATTGACGCCTGATGAACAGGCTAAAGGGTTGACGCTGGAATCGCGCGCTGTGCGCAACCGCATTGCGCAAGCCGGATTTGACGCCGCGCAAAAAGCTAAACCCGCAGCCTTTTTTGTGGGCGATGCGGCCAAGCTCGTCACGGTCGGCAACTTTGAAGACGATTTGCCCAAGCTCAAGGATTGCGGCTGGATCATCGAAGCCATTGTCGAGAAACTGGAAATCAAACGTTCGCTTTATGAACGCCTTGAACCGCATTTGAAACCGGAAGCAATCATCACCTCGAACACGTCCGGCATTCCGCTTGTCCAACTTGCTGAAGGCCGTTCGGACAATTTCCGCCGAAGATTTCTGGGCACGCACTTTTTCAATCCGCCGCGTTACCTGCACTTGATGGAAATCATCACGCAGCCGGAAACCGATGCGGAGGTCACAAAATTCATTGCCGATTTCACTGACCGGAAGCTGGGCAAAGGCGTTGTGTACGCCAAAGACACGCCGGGTTTCGTGGCTAATCGCATCGGCAATTTCTCGATGCTCAATGCGTTTAACGTGATGGGCGAACTCGGAATGAGCTTTGAAGAAGTGGACTCGCTGACCGGCACGGTGATCGGCCACGCCAAGAGCGCATCTTTCCGCACGCTGGATGTCGTCGGACTCGACACCGCCTACAACGTGGCCAAGAACCTTTACAATAGTTTGCCGAACGACGAAAAACGCGAATCGTTCAGAGTGCCCGCGTTTATGGAAGCGATGGTCGAACGTCGTTTGCTCGGCGATAAAACCGGCGGCGGCTTTTACAAGAAAGTCGGCAAGGAAATCGTCACGCTAGACCTGAATACCTTTGAATATCGTCCGCAGCAAAAAGCGCAGTTCGCTTCTTTGAGCGCCGCCAAGCAAATCGAAAGCCTGCCCGAACGGCTGCGCGCGCTGGTTTACGCGCAGGACAAAGCCGGTGAATTCCTCTGGAGCACAATGTCCGAAGCCGGCAGCTACGCAGCCAACCGCATCCCCGAAATCGCCGACAACATCGTCGAAATTGATAACGCGATGAAATGGGGCTTCGCACACGAAATGGGACCGTTTGAAAAATGGGATGCCATCGGTGTGGAAAAATCCGTCGCGCGGCTGCGAGAAGAAGGCCGCCCTGTTCCGGCCAACGTCGAAAAGATGCTCGGCACGGGAGCCAAGAGCTTTTACAAAACCGAAAACGGCGTGCGGCAATACTTCGATTTCGCCGCCGGCGAGTACAAACCGGTTCCCTTACCCGCGGGCATCACCATCCTGAAATCACTGAAAGACCAAAACAAAGTCGTCAAGAAAAACGCCGGAGCCAGTTTGATTGACCTCGGCGACGGCGTGGCCTGCGTTGAGTTCCATTCCAAGATGAACGCCCTGGGCAGCGATCAATTGGGAATGATTCAGTGGGCAATCAAGGAAGTCGAAAAGAACTTCGTCGGTTTGGTCATCGGCAATCAAGGTGAGAATTTTTCGGCGGGCGCAAACATAATGATGATGCTGATGGCCGCGCAGGAAGGCGAGTGGGACGAAATCAATCTCGGCGTTCGCCAATTCCAAAACACGACGATGAGTCTGCGCTATTCAGCCAAGCCTGTCGTCGTTGCGCCGCATCACCTAACGCTGGGCGGCGGTTGCGAAATGGTTTTGCACGCCGACCGCACCGTGGCTGCGGCAGAAACGTACATCGGCCTGGTTGAAGTCGGCGTTGGCTTGCTTCCAGGCGGCGGCGGCACAAAAGAAATGGCCGTTCGCGCTGCCGAAGCTGCCGAAGCTTCACCCGGCACAGATCATTTTGAAGTCCTGAAAGGCAATTTTGAATTGACGGCAATGGGCAAAGTGGCCACTTCTGCCGTTGAAGCACGCAAGTGGGGTTTGTTGCGCAAGACCGACCGCGTGGTGATGAACGACAAGCGCGTCATCGAAGATGCCAAACAAACCGTGCTGACTTTAGTTGCTGAAGGCTACGCGCCGCCCCAACCGCGCCAAGATGTTTTGGTGTTGGGCGAAGCGGCGCTGAGCAAGTTCAAATTGGGGATGCACATGATGCAACGCGGCGGTTATATCTCCGCGCACGATGTGCTGATCGGACTGAAAATTGCGACAGTCATGAGCGGCGGCAATTTGACGCGCCCGACGCGCGTCAGCGAACAGTACTTGCTTGACTTAGAACGCGAGGCTTTCGTCAGCCTGTGCGGAACCAAAGCTACGCAGGAACGATTGGCGCATATGCTGAAAACCGGCAAGCCGCTACGGAATTAATGTTGTACAGCAGATAAGGAGAAAAAATGCGTGAAGCAGTAATTGTCAATGCACTGAGAACCGCCATCGGCAAAGCGCCGCGCGGAAGCCTGAAAGATGCGCGCCCGGATGATCTGGCTGCTGCCGTCATCAAAGAGTTGCTGGCGCGCAGCCCGGAAGTAAATCCGGCGGAAATCGAAGACGTGGTCATCGGCTGCGCCACGCCCGAAGCGCAGCAAGGCATGAACATGGCTCGGCAGGCGGCGTTGCTTGCGGGCATTCCCAACACGGCTTCGGCCATCACCATCAATCGGTTTTGCTCGTCGGGCTTGCAGGCGATTGCACAAGCCGCCGAACACATCATGGTCGGTTCGGCGGATGTGGCCATCGGCGGCGGTGCGGAAAGCATGTCGCAACTGCCGATGGGCGGGCATAACCTTTCGCCCAATCCGACGCTGGTGGATGCCTATCCCGACACCTATTTGAATATGGGACTGACGGCGGAAAACCTGGCGCGCAAATACGAAATCACGCGCGAGCAAGCGGATGAATTCAGCGTGCGCTCGCACCGCAATGCGGCGGCGGCGATTGATGGCGGTCGGTTCAAAGACGAAGTAGTTCCCTTCACCGTCTCGACGCGTGAACTGGAAACCGACGACAAAGGGCGCGGCAAGATTCGTGTCAAGGAAACTGTTTTCCAAGTGGATGAAGGCGTGCGGCGCGATACGACCGTGGAAGGTTTGGCCAAGCTGCGTCCGGCCTTTCACGTCAAAGGAAGCGTCACGGCGGGCAATTCGTCGCAGACTTCGGACGGCGCGGCAGCGGCGTTGGTGATGTCGCGCGAACGCGCCGAAGCTTTGGGGCTGCAACCGATGGCACGTTTCGTAGCCTTCGCCACGGGCGGAGTCGCGCCGGAAGAAATGGGCATCGGGCCGGTTGTCGCGATCCCGAAAGTTCTGAAAATCGCTGGCCTCAAACTCGAAGACATTGATTTGATCGAACTCAATGAAGCCTTCGCGGCGCAGGCATTGTCGGTCATGAAAGTATTGAACCTCGATCCGGAGCGCCTGAACGTCAACGGCGGCGCGATTGCGCTCGGCCATCCGCTCGGTTGCACGGGCGCGAAACTGACAGCCACGCTGCTTTATGAAATGCAGCGCCGCAAGGCCCGCTATGGCATGGTCACGATGTGCGTTGGCGGCGGCATGGGCGCGGCAGGAATTTTTGAAAATTTGATGCGATAAACAACTATCCACGAAGTCACACGAAGAATCAGAAAGGGATTTGCAAAACTGGCTCTTCAAGTTTCCCGAAAAACCTTTGTGCCTCTTTGTGTGACTTCGTAGATGAATTTTATAGGAGAGTAACCATGGCAGCAGCACTCGGAAAAGAAGTCATCAAAGGCGGCGCGTTTCTGCTTCAGGAAACGTTGCCCATCAGCGTGTATTCCCCGGAAGATTTCAACGACGAACAACTCCTGATTGGGCAAACCACAACCGAATTTTTCGACAAGGAAATCATTCCCAACAGCGACAAGATCGAAAGCAAGGATTACGAAATCCAGCGCGAACTCATCAAAAAAGGCGCGGATTTGGGCCTGATTAACGCCAGCATTCCCGAAGAGTACGAAGGGCTGGAACTCGATCACGTCTCGAATATGTTGATCGCCGAAAACATGTCCGGGCAGGCATCATTTTCAACCGGCTTCGGCGCAACCAGCAGCATCGGCCTGTTGCCAATTGTCTTGTTTGGCACGCACGAGCAAAAGAAGAAGTATTTGCCGAAGATCGGCAGCGGCGAATGGATTGGCGCGTATTGTTTGAGCGAATCCGGTTCCGGTTCGGACGCGCTGGCGGCCAAATCCACCGCGCGTTTGAGCGAAGACGGCCAGCACTGGATTTTGAACGGCGAAAAAATGTGGATCACCAACGGAGGATTCGGTGATGTGTTCACGATTTTTGCCAAAGTGGATGGCCAGCATTTCACGGGCTTCATTGTCGAACGCAACGATCCGGGCCTCAGCAACGGCAACGAAGAACACAAGCTCGGCCAGCGCGGCTCTTCGACTACGCCGATTCTGATGCAGGATTGCAAAATCCCTAAAGATCGCTTGCTTGGCGAAATCGGCAAAGGCCATTTGATCGCCTTCAACGTGCTGAACTTTGGCCGTATCAAAATGGGCGCGGGAGCCATCGGCGGTGGCAAGCGAGTGCTGGGCCAGGCGGCGAAATACGCCGCGCAGCGTCATCAATTCAACCGTCCCATCGCCAGCTTCGGAGCAATCAAATATAAGCTGGCCGAAATGCTGGCGCGGTTGTATGCAGGCGAATCCGCTGTCTATCGCACCGCCGGCATGATCGAAACCAAGGAAGAAACGATTGATAAAAAGAACCCGGCAGAATTGATGAAGGCCATCGAGGAATACGCCATCGAATGCGCCATCATCAAAGTCGCCGGCACCGAAACGCTGTTTTATTGTGCGGATGAAAACGTGCAGATTCACGGCGGCAACGGATTTACCGAAGATTATCCGGCGGAAGGCGTTTACCGCGATTGCCGCGTCAACCGCATTTATGAAGGCACAAACGAAATCAACCGCCTGTTGATTCCCGGCCAACTCATCAAACGCGCCATGAAAGGTGGCTTGCCGCTTTTCCAAGCCGCCATGAAACTGCAAGAGGAATTGCTGGCCGGGCCATCGTTCGAAATGGACGAAGACGATTCGCCACTGGCAAATGAACGCAAACTGGCCGCCAACGCCAAGAAAATCGCCCTGATGCTGATCGGTTCCGCCGCGCAGAAATTCCAGGCCGCACTAACCGAACAGCAAATGATTCTGAGTTGGGCAGCGGATGTCATTATCGAAGCCTTCCAGATTGACAGCGCCATCGGTCGCACCATCA
This sequence comes from uncultured Heliomicrobium sp., assembly GCA_964603695.1. Classification (GTDB taxonomy): domain Bacteria; phylum Acidobacteriota; class Blastocatellia; order RBC074; family RBC074; genus RBC074. The sequence goes on along the minus strand of CAZRXE010001311.1, from coordinate 893 downwards.
AGCTGATTGATCGCGACGGCGCGGACAAACACAGTTACGCGATTGACGCGACCAAGCTGTACACGCACGACGCCATCCTACGCATCGAGGTTGCCGCGAAAAACGCGTTGGCCGCGATTGCCGAAGGCGACGAACTGCGCGTAATGCTGGTGGCGTTGCGCCGTTTGACGAAGCAAGACCCGATCAACACCGCCGCCATCCGCGAACGGCTAGCCGACAAAGTCGTCGAAGCGGGCGGCTACATCTTCTAAATCAAAGCTCGTGATGAGAAGTAGGATTCAGCAGGCCCCCGCCTGCTGAATCCTACTTCTGGCTACCAAACCGGTTGCAGGCGCGGTTTGGCAAAGCACAATCGCTTGTGTATACTCCGCACCTTTAATTGAGCATTCATATTCATTCACCAAGCGACACTGTGAGGAAACGATTGGCCACCGAGGGGCACAGAGAATACCGTAACCGTAACCACGCGCCGGTGTTTTCCGTGATCTTTGGTGGCTTGGTTTGCACAGTCGCCTTACCTGCAAGGAGCAACTAAACTTTATGGCATCTGCAAATGGCAGCATTCAGCAAAACGGGCAGAATGGAGCTGTTGGCAAGGTCGTCCAGATCATCGGCCCGGTCGTGGACGTGGAATTTTCCGAAGGCTATCTGCCCCCGATTTATCAAGCGTTGCGCGTAATCAGCGACGGTTTCGACGTGCCGACGCCGGTCAACGTCATCTGCGAAGTTCAGCAGCATTTGGGCGAAAGCCGCGTTCGCACGGTTTCGATGTTGCCGACGGACGGAATGGTACGAGGCATGAGAGCGATTGACACTGGCGGCCCGATCAAAGTGCCGGTCGGAAACGGCACGCTCGGACGCATCATCAACGTCATCGGCGAACCGGTGGACGA
>CAZRXE010001310.1:0-5472 GCA_964603695.1 uncultured Heliomicrobium sp. | reverse complement strand
GCTACCCCTAACACGGTAGGGGGCGTCTCTATTAATGGCGCGGTCAACAACACCATCGGCGGCGCGACGGCCGGCGCGGGCAACATTATCTCCGGCAATATGTTATCCGGCATTTCGATTAATGCCGGCGCTTCGGGCAATCAGGTGTTGGGAAACCTGGTTGGATTGAACGGGGCAGGAATGGCGCTGCCGAACAGCAACCACGGTGTAGTCATTGATAATTCGCCAAGCAATATCATTGGCGGAACTGTTTCCGGCGCTCGCAATGTCATTTCCGGTAATACTGTTGACGGAATTCGGCTTCTCGCTTCCGGTACGACAAACACTCAGATACTCGGAAACTTCATTGGCCTCAACCTCGGCGGCACGGCCGGCATTGGCAATGGCGGCAATGGAATCTTTTTGGACGCGGCAAATAACAACAGCATCGGCAATGGAACGACGGCCGGCGGCAACGTCATTTCCGCCAACAACGGCAACGGCATCTTTTTCGTGAGCACGCCCAGCGGCAACCAGATTCGCGGCAATTTGATCGGAACCGATGCTCTGGGAACCGGCTCGCTCGGCAACACTGGATCCGGCATTGACCTCAACGGATCGAACAATACTGTCGGCGGCGCGGGCACGGCGGCCAACACCATCGCTTTCAATTTGGGTAAGGGCATTTCGGTATCCATCGGCACGGGCAATCGGATTACCCAAAATTCGATTTTCTCCAATGATAGTCGTGGCATTGACTTGGCCAATGATGGCTTGACGGCAAATGACGCGGGCGACTCGGACACCGGCCCCAACAATCTGCAAAATTTCCCCGTACTCGTTTCCGTCAGCAGCGCCGGCGTAATCAGCGGCTCGCTTGATTCACTGGCCGGAAACAGTGCCTATCCGGTGAGGATCGAATTCTTCGCCAACACCACCCTTGACGGTTGCACAAACGGCGAGGGAGAAACCTTTCTTGGCTTCACGACCCTGGCCGCGCCCGGCGCGTTTAGCGCGACCGTGGCGCTCGTTCCCGGTAAAAACCTCATCAGCGCGACGGCGATTGACAACAACGGCAACACTTCGGAATTTTCCGTTTGTCGTCGGGTCAACACAGCGCCGACGATCACCGCCGCCGCACCACTTTCGCGCGGGCAAGGATCGCTGCTCTTCAATTCGCAGATCGCGACGGTGAGTGACGCCGATCAAGCCTTCAACACTTTGATGGTTTCGGCAACCATACTTTCCGGCACAGGCGTGACCGTCAATAACATCGTCATCAGCAACGCCGGCGTAGTGACCGCGGACGTCGTGGCATCCTGCACGGCGACAAATTCGACTTTTACCTTGACCGTTACAGATAACGTGGGCGAAACGGCGACCGCGACCTTAACCGTCAACGTGACGCCTAACACGCCGCCGACGCTCGGCGTGTATCCGGCGACGAACATTGCCACTGTCGGCGGCAGTGACACCGTAACACCGGGGGCCGCCCCCAGCGACAACGGAACCATCGTCACATTGACTGCCGTCGCGCCGGGATTTACCGGAACGCTTACGGGCAATCCCGCAACCGGCGTCATCAGCGTTACGAACGCAGGTCCTGTGGGAAGCTACACGGTCACCGTCACGGCCACGGACAATTGCGGCGCGACGACGACCACGACGTTTACGCTTTCCGTCGCCTGTGCGCCGCTGACGGTCAACAGTCTGGCCGACACGCCGGACGCCAACGTGAGCAACGGCATTTGTGCCGATGCGTCCGGCAATTGCACTTTGCGCGCGGCGATTGAGGAAGCCAACGTGCAGAATTGCGGCAACATCATCAACTTCAGCGTCAACGGCACGATTCAACTCGGCAGCGCCTTGCCCGCCCTGGCTGCAAATATCACGCTCAACGGCCCCGGCGCGTCTTTGCTGACCGTGCGGCGCAATACCGGTGGCAATTACGGCATCTTCGCGATCAACCCGAGCCGTACCGTGACGATCAGCGGATTGACCGTTAGCGACGGCAATGCTGTGTCCGGCGGTGGCGTACTCATCAATAGCGGCAGCGTAGTGACGCTTAACAGTTGTGTCGTGACGAACAACACGGCCCAAGTCGGCGCGGGCATTTTCAATTTCGGCGCTTCGCTGACCATCACCAACAGCGCCATTACCGCCAACAACGCGACGGCGGGCAATGGCGTCGTCGCCATCGGCGGCGGTCTGGACAGCTTGGGCGGCGTCATCAACATCAGCAACACCACGTTCAGCGGTAACACCAACCTCAATCCGCTGGGCGTCATGCAAGGCAGCGCCATGAACTTGCAGGACGTGACGGCCACACTGACCAATTGCACTATCAGCGGCAATCAGCGGGGAAATATCATCGGGAATCTCGCCGCCACTTCCGCTTCGACTGTGACGATGACCAATTGCACGGTGGCCAACAACGCCTCGGATTTACTGGCCATCATCAATACCGGCGGCAGCGGCGGTTTTCAGGCCACGACTCAACTGCGCAACACGCTGGTGGCCGCCAATTCAGGCCAGCCCAACTTCCGCGTCACCGGCACCGCCACGCTGACTTCGCTCGGCAACAATCTGGACAGCGACGGTTCAAGCGGCTTCACGAACGGCGCAGGCGGCAACATTGTCGGCACGCCCGGCAATCCGATCAACGCGCGGCTTGCGCCGCTGGCGGACAATGGCGGCCCGACGCTGACCCACGCGCTGCGCTGCGACAGTCCGGCGATTGACGCAGGCACGGTCAGCGGCGCGCCCGTCGCCGATCAACGCGGCCAATCGCGCAATCAGGACGGCAACGGCGACAACGTCAGCGCCGTGGACATCGGCGCGCTCGAATCGCAGAAGTATCTGGTGACGAACACCGCCAACAGCGGCGCGGGCAGTTTGCGGCAAGCCTTGCTCGACAACGATGGATTTGGCGGCGGCTTGATCGCGTTCAACATTCCGGGCGGCGGTGTTCAAACGATTGCGCCTTCGACCAGCTTCAGTCTGTTCAAAACGGCCAACCTCGACGCTTACACACAGCCGGGAGGCAGCCGCAATACTTTGGCTGTGGGAAACAATGCCGCGCTGACTGTTGAATTGAACGGCGCAAGCGCGGGCAGCGGTGCGGGATTCGTGCTGACGCCGACCGCAAGCTGTTCTTGCGTGCGCGGGCTGGTCATCAACCGCTACAGTCTGGGCGGCGCGATGATCGTGCAAGGCAGCGACAACTGGATCAACGGTAACTTCATCGGCACGAACCCCGCCGGAACCGCCGCCGCCGCCAATCAAACAGGCGTGCAGATGGCCGCCAATGCCAACAACAATCTGATCGGCACGAACGCCGACGGCATCAGCGATCCGGCGGAACGAAATCTGATTTCCGGCCAAAACGTCGGCGGCGTCGAAATTCAAAACACGCCCGCCGTCAGCAATATCATCGCGGGCAATTACATCGGCACGAACGCCGCCGGAACCGCCGCCATTCCCAACGGACGCGGCATCTTCGTTTCCGGCGCGGGCGTGAGCAACACCATCATCGGTGGTTCAACCATCGCCGCGCGCAATGTCATCAGCGGCAATCTCAGTTCCGGCGGCGTGTTCATCAGCGCAAACGCGACCAACACCGCCGTGCAGGGCAATTACATAGGCGTGGCGGCGGACGGCGTCACCGCGCTCGGCAATCAGGGCGCGGGCGTTCGCGTCAGCCCCGCCATCAACAGCCTCATCGGCGGAACATCCGCAAGCCTGGGCAATATCATCGCTTTCAACCAACAAATCGGCGTCACCATCACCGGCGGCACTGGCAATCGTGTGTTCGGCAATTCGGTCTTCTCAAACACCGGCTTGGGCATTGACCTGGGCACGACCGGGGTAACTCCCAACGACACGGGCGACGCGGATACAGGCGCGAACAATCTGCAAAACTTTCCGTTGCTGACTTCCGTCACCGGCGCTGGCGTCATCAGCGGCTCGCTTGATAGCATTGCCGGCGACAGCGTTTATCCGGTGCGAATAGAGTTTTTCGGCAACTCCGCTTGCGATACTTCCGGCAACGGAGAAGGGCAGGGCTTTTTGGGCGCAACGACGATCAACGTACCGGGAAGCTTCAGCTTCAACGCTGGATCGTCGGTGGCGAGTTTCGGCAACTTCATCACGGCGACCGCCACCGACGCCAACGGCAACACGTCGGAATTTTCATTCTGCCGCGCCATCAACACCGCTCCGGGCATTGTCGCCATCGCCAATTCGCGCCAGCAAGGTTCGCCCATTGCCAACACGCAAATCGCCACCGTCACCGATCCCGACCAGCCGCTGAACACCCTGACGGTGCAGGTCAACGGTGCGGCTTCGGCCACCGTCAACGGCGTCACGGTCAGCAATCTGACCATCAATGCCGGCGGACAGGTGTTCGCGGACATCATCGCTTCCTGCACGGCGACCAATGCGAGTTTTACCTTGCGTGCAACTGATAACGAAGGGGAATTCAATTTTGCGACGCTCAATGTGACGACGACGGCGAACACTGCGCCGGTACTGAGTTATGCAGGCCCGCAAACTGTTCTTGCCGGACAAAATCTGACGGTCAATCCGGCGTCCGTGCCGAGCGACAACGGTTCGATTACCAACATCGTTGTGCAAAGTCCGGGCACTTACATCGGCGGCATCACGGTCAATCCGACGACCGGCGTCGTCAGTGTGACGGGCGCACTTCCGCCCGGTTCGCACCTCATCACCATTCGCGCCACGGACAACTGCGGCGCGACCACAGATGCTGCGTTTACGCTCAACGTCAATTGCCCAACGATCACCGTCAATCCGACGAGTTTGCCCGGCGGAACCGTGGGAACGGGATATTCGCAAACCATCTCGGCGACGCCTGCGGCAAGTTACAGCTTCGCGGTCAGCGCGGGCAGCTTGCCGCAAGGTTTGACGCTCAATCCGACAACCGGCGCATTGACCGGCACGCCGACGCAAGCCGGGACATTCAACTTCACCGTTACGGCGACTTCGACGGGGCCTTGCACGGGCAGCCAGGCTTATTCAGTGACGATTGTTTGCCCGACGATTACCGTCAACCCGTCAAGTTTGCCGAACGGAACGACGGGCACGACCTATTCGCAAACTCTTTCGGCGACGGGCGGAACCGCGCCTTATTCCTTCGCCGTGACCGGCGGCGCGCTGCCTGCCGGATTGACGCTTTCCGGGGCAGGGAATCTGACCGGCACGCCGACGCAATCCGGCACGTTCAATTTCACCGTCACGGCGACGGACGCCAACGGCTGCACGGGCAATCGCGCGTACACGCTGGTGATTGGCTGTCCGCCCTTCGCCGTGGTCGTGAATCAACCGGCGACGGTCAATGCCGGGCAGAATTTCAGCGTTGACATCACGGTGACGAATCCTTGCCCGGATGCGTCACTCGATACGACGCTGACTGCCTCCACGCCGCCGAACACCACGTTTCAAGGCATGGTTATTCCAGCCGGGTGGATTTGT
>CAZRXE010001309.1:0-19189 GCA_964603695.1 uncultured Heliomicrobium sp. | reverse complement strand
GCCGCCATCCGTTTTACCGTTTGCGCGAAGAAGCCTGGCTGGAATCGCTGCTGCGGCAAAACATCCGCGTGCTGGACGCCGCGTTCGATGATCGCTTCGTTTATTCGCAAATTCCGGCCTGGCGCGGCGATGAACGTTCGGTGATTGATTTGTTGACCGTGCGTTACGAAGCAGGGCAGGAGCCGCGACTGGCTGTCATTGAAATCAAGGCTTCCGAGGATTCGCAGCTGCCGTTGCAAGGCTTGGATTACTGGTTGCGCGTTGAGCAAGCACGGCTGCGCGGTGAATTCGCGCGGCGCGGTTTGTTTTCGGGGATTCGATTGGCCGACCGCTCACCGCTGCTTTATCTGCTTGCGCCGCGCTTGCGCTTTCATCGAAGCTTCGCGGCGATTGCGGGCTGCTTGTCGTCGCAGATCGAAGCGTTTCAAGTCGGCGTCAACGCCAATTGGCGTGATGGCATTCGCGTGCGCAGCCTGGAGCGCGTCAATACGCCGAGTTGATGCTATTTGATGGGTTGAAAAAGACTGGCTTCGTAACTGACGCCGAAGGTAATGCCGCTTTGGGCGCTATTGCGATTGAAGCCTTTGATGCCGGCGATGTCCCAGATCAAACCGGAAGCGCGAATGCGCGCGCCGAGTCTGGCCGCGCCATCCGATTCAGTGCCGAGCGGAGCGGTTTTGCGTGTGTTGTAGCGGCCATTGACTTCAGTGACCAACGTCAACCGGTCACTGTATTTGTAAGAAGCGGCCAAGCCGTAAAGCAGCACGTCGTTTTGCGTGAAGAGCGTGGCTGGAGCCGTCAGAATCCCCAATCCCAAATTTCCCATCACGCGGAAGCGGTCGCCGAATTGTTTGGCGGCCAACGTCGTGGCGAAAAAGTTGATTTGATTGACGCCGATGCCGCGCGTCTGATTCGAATTAGGCAACTCCGCGCCGAACCGAAACCCGACTGACGGCAGGCGTTTGGTTTCCGGGCGCAGTTTGATTTTGGTTGCCAGATAAAAATCGCCCGTGTCGTGCGTTGAATTGGTGGCGCTGCTTAATCGCAATGGAACGGCGCTGGGTTGAAACTGGCGGTTGATGCTGAGGAAGTTTTGGAACACGCCGCCGGTTTCAAATTCCACGTTCGGTGCCAAACCGAAGGTCGCCGAAAACACGCCGACCCGCGTCAAGTCGCCGTTCAAGCCCGACAGCGTGAAGTTTTTGTCCTGCAAAAAATCGAAGCCGAACTCGAAACGGATCGAGCCGGGTTTGACGATTTCCACGTCTTCAGTAACCAGCGGACGCTGCTGCGCCGAGACCGTGACTGCAAGCAATGCCAAAAGAAGCAGCAGGAAGTTGAAATACTTGGTGGTTCTCATTTTTTTTGCTCAGTTGCCGGAACTTCCCGTACCACGCGGAAGCCGATGTCGAAACGTGATTTCAGCGGAAAATAGGAATTGCGTTCGGTGATGCGCAGCGGCAATTGACCGCGTCCGAAGCCGCCGCCGCGAATGACTTTGGTTTCGCCCTCGAAGCCCATCAGCTTCACTTTCTTGCCGCGCGGCGGCCCTTGCGGATTGATGCGGTCGCGGAGTTTGTAATATTCCGGGTCGTACCAATCCGAACACCACTCCCACAAACTTCCCACCGACGAATAGTTGTCTCCGACCAGACGCGCGGCTTTTTCCCATTCGGCTTCAGTCGGCAGGCGATATTTCTGGCCGGTTTCGGCAGAGAGCCATTTGCAAAAAGCGACGGCATCGTCCCAGTTGACGAAAACAACCGGCAGGTCGCCATGGCCGGCGGGGTAAACATTGGCTTTCCAGCCGTAACCCACGCCTTCCGGCGGGCGATGCCCGGTCGCATCCACGAAATATTTATAAACCCGGTTGGTGACTTCGCGGCGCGAAATGGCGAAAGCCGGCAGGAAGACCTGATGCGCGGGACGTTGATCTTTGTCGTTATTATTGTTGCCGCGCATGAACACACCTTCTTCAACCAGCAAGACTTCAGGATCGAGAACAGGTTTGAGTTCGATTTTGAGCGGAACGGTTTCGCCAGGAATCACAGTGACGCTGCCGCGCCATTCGTGAAAGCCAGCTTTTCTCGCTCGCAATCTGTGTTTGCCCGCCGCCAGACCTTCCAGTAGGTTGGGTTGAGCGCCGGAAAGCGGGGCGACGTGCGTTTCGTCAATGATGATTTCCGCGCCCAATTCGTTGATGGTCAGCATCACCTTGCCCTGAGCCGGACGCTTTCGCATCGGAACATCGAACCTGCTTCCCGCCGCAATCATCGTCAGTGTGCCGCTCCAGGCTTCAAAACCGTCGGCTGTCGCACTCAATCTGTGTTCGCCGGGAGAGATTCCCGTCACAGTCAGTTTGCCGTCCACGCCTGTCATTCCGCGTTCCCTGCCGTCAATTTCAATCAAGGCATTGGGCGGAGCATTGATAATGAGCTTGGCTGGAATCACCGGCTGTCGTGTTGCGCGCGAAGGCGGCGTTGCAACTGCGCGCTTCGCTGGTTTCCAGGCAGGTTTTTTGCCGGCGGATTGGGCGGACGGTTTATCGTCGGACTTTTTGGAAGGCTTTTTGGCGGGCTTAGGGAGTTCGCGCCCGGTTGAGTCCTGCGCCTGGACGCACCACGGCATACAGGCAATAACGATCAACAACAGTCCGACTCGGATGATTCCCACGCCAATCATGGTCTTAGGTTTTGTTCAAAGGGGATAGTCGAAACATCATCAGGAAATCAGGGAGCGGCCGCATCCCGCACGGTGCGAAACCCTGTTTTATCCGGCAATCGGTCTTCGCGCAAAACGCCTCTGTACGTAGTTGTCGTCCGTGCGCTGGGAACATCAAAAGCGCCTCCACGGATTACTTTGCCAGGCGCGATTTCCTGTTCGCCTTGCGCATAACTTTTCAAACTGCCGGATGTCCATTCCCACACATTACCGCACATATCCAGCACGCCGAATGGACTGGCACCACTGGGAAAAGAGCCGACTTCGACGAGCTTGCCGCCCGCGTTTCGCGCGGCATTGGTTGCCGACGGCATCCAGGTGTTGCCCCACGGATAAATGCGCCCGTCGGTTCCGCGCGCGGCAAATTCCCATTCGGCTTCGGTCGGCAAACGTCTGTTCGCCCACTGTGCATAAGCATTGGCGTCGTCCCAGGAAACGTTGACTACCGGAAGTTTCGCGGCAGATTCGGGAAGCTTGCCATCCGGCCAATGCGTCGGAGTGCGATGACCTGTGGCCGCCACGAAGCGCTGATACGCCTCGTTGGTGACTTCGGTGCGATCAATGAAAAACGGCTTGACTATCACCGTGTGGGCGGGCCGTTCATATTCATCCCCATCATTGCGTCCCATCTCGAATTTTCCGCCGGGGATGTAAATCATTTCTTCCGCCGAAGCGGCGGGCGGCGAGGTTTGCGTTGCGGGCGAAGTCTGCGGCGAAGGTTTTAATTCCAGCACTTGCGGTGTAGGCTGCGTCAAAGTCTCCAAATCGCTGAACGAACTGCCGCCAAGCCATCGCGCCAATCCGAAACCAATCAGGCCAATAACTCCCAACGCGAGCGCCACCTGCAAGAACACCTGCCGATTCCATCCGCGTCTTTTTTGAGAGGCTTCCGAAACTGGAAGATCATCCGGCATTCGTGTGAATGGCAGTAGCGGCGTGACCACTGTTGGCGCATGTCCCTGATGCCGTTCTTCTAAATTCGCTCGTGGAGCCAGCGCGGACGGTTTGGAAAGCGGACTTTCAGCAGCGGCGGGAGATTTCCAGGTTTCCGGCGTCGGGTCTGGATTGGCGGAAGGAGAAACTTTGTTTGCCGGATTGACCGTCGCGCTTTTGGTTGCGCCGGGCAAAGCAGATTCGCTGGCCTGAGCTACGACCTGCGCGGGCGATTGATTTTCAACTTGAGCCGTTTGCCCTATTTGAACCAGGCGGGAAGGCAATTCGAAAATTGTCTGTGCCGAAGACCCCGTGTCCGCCACTGGAACCGCTTGAGGCGGCGGGGGCGGTGCGGGTGGCGGAACAGCCACGATTTGTGGGTTTGATTTTTCCGCGTTGCCGCCGTCAATGCGCTTTCCGCAAGATTCGCAAAAACGCGAGTAAGGTTTGGCCTCGGCCCCGCAAAAATGACAGTTGAGTTTGGCGATTTCGGGAGGATCGCTGTGTTGTTCCTGGCCGTTCAGCTTGGGGCCTGAAAAAGAAGGCGCGGCGGCGGGTGTTGAAGTGGAAAGTAGAAGCGCCCGCTTGCGATCCAGTCCGCAGTTCTTACAAAACAACCAACCGCTTCGCCAGGAAGTTCCGCAGTGAGTACACGCGCCGATCACAGTATCCTGCAGCGCCACGCTGATTCGATTGCCGCATTGCTGACAAAAATTTTCTCCGCGCACCACGCGCGCGCCACAGCGCGTGCAGCAATGCGAATCCACCGCGTGATCCGAGGTCGAACGCGCCAGAGGCTGACCGCAACGGCGGCAGAAGCTCAAATGATCGTGATAGTGCAAATTGCACTTCTGGCAAAACATATTGTTGGTCTCAAAACTGCGGTGAATGGATATGCGCGAGTCCCGCTAAAACAAAGAAGCACTTGGAACTTTAACATCATAGGGCAGCGACAATTTACCGCGCAAGCAAAGAACTCCGCGCCATTAAAAGTGCATTGACCGTTTTGCCGAAAACGAGTTGCCTACATCTTTCAAACAAGATATAAGCTGCCTGCCTTCCCGCCAAAAAATCTGCTCATAAATCGAATTTTGCTCTTGCGGTTTTCGGCTGATTTCGGTATCTTGTGCTCGTTCCGAAAACAACCGAAAAGTAAGAGTTTCTGTGTAGCAATCAGGAATATCTTAGGAAATTTATGACCCAGAGACGATGAAGTTCTGGAGCAGAGAATTCGGAGTAAAGTATCTGGAGTAAAAAAGTATCTGGAGTAAAAATGCCACTTACACCTCGTCAAGCGGAGTTTCTGGATTTTTTGGGGAATTTTCAGCGCGAATATGGATACGCGCCAAAGATTTCCCAGATTCAGGAGTATTTTGGCCTGAGTTCGCCAGCGAGTGTTCACCAAAAGCTGACGGAACTGGAAACTGAAGGAATGATCCGGCGTCACAAGAACGCTCATCGAGGCATTGAGATTATTCAGTGGCCAAAAGAGAGCGATTTGCCAGCCGTCAGTTCAGCCAACCCGGACAGAGGTGAATTGCAAATTCCATTATTGGGTGTGATCGCGGCAGGAAATCCGATTTCGTCTTTCGTTCAGCAGGAAGGGCTTTTTGTTCCGGCGGATATGTATTCGCCAACGCGGTTTGCCTTCAAAGTCCGTGGCGAATCCATGAAGGATGAACAAATCTCCGACGGGGATTACATTGTTGCCGAGCCGACCTGGAACAAACATCTTCAGGGAAAAACGGTAGTCGCCTCAATTGGCGAGGGCGAAGAAACCTTTGAAACGACAGTCAAGAAGTTTTTCGATGAACGAAGTCATATTCGCCTGCAACCGGCGAATGCAGCGTTTGAACCCATTATTATCAAGTCGCCGCAGGTCGTCAGGATTCAAGGCATCGTGGTCGGCCTGATTCGCAAATTTATGTAGCACCGGAACTGGCTTTCCGAAAATTGAAAAGAAGCAGAGGCACTGCTTCTTTTTTAAGGCAGATAGCGTTTCATTCTTGCAACAGTTGCTGGCAAGCTGAAACATCGTGCCTTCTAACAAGCTCCTTAAAATCCCGCCTGCACCACTTGAACCGATCTCAGCCTGAGGGCGTTCACCGATTCGACTGCCCGCGTCGAATCGGTGAGCCAACGCCCGAACCGTGCAGGAAGGTGATTGTTATTAATTCAATACTCCCGCGAGGGGTATTGTGACTGACGCGAATCAATCTGATTCAAGCCAGTCGGGGAAACGTGTGTCTTTTGCGATTGCGAATCGCGAAAGACACAAAAGAATCAGTATGGACAAAAAATCGCTTGCGTCCTGCAAGTAGTCTTGTGGTGCGTTGCTGGTTCAGGCGCGCATTCAATAAACTCGTTAGGCTCTAAGGAATCGTGTGTCGAAAGGAGGGAATCACTCGTTTCGTTCGGGAAAAGTCCGCCCGGATTCAGTGTGAGGCCTAACATCAATGCCGGAAACGGCAGGAGACTCTCAATGAATAAGGAACTTTCGATCCTGAAATGGGTCGGCGTCGCATTAGCTGTTTTATCCACCGTCTTCACCCTGGTGATTGTCGGATCGCATTTATCCGGCAGGCTCGTAGGAATGGGGAAAATCGGAATTATCGGTACGGTCGGCGCTGAATTGATGGCCATCATTTGTGCTTGGCTGGCAACATCCGAACGCAAACGCATCGCCGGCGTGGCGATGATTTGCCAGATCGTGCTGACTGCAGTGCTACTCGTCAACGCCAGCATCGCGCTCGACCTGGATTGGCAGGAAACGCTTGCCAGCAAGGCTTCCGAGCATCAGTTGACTGCGCAACGTCAGGCCGCCGAAGAGCAACGCAAACTCATTGAAAAGCAGGCCGAATTGGCGGGCCAATTGGCGCAACAAGATAAGCGATTGGCGCGAGAGTTCATCAAGTCCGGCAAAGCGACAGCGAAGCTTACTCCATCGTCGGATTCCTCCACGACAACAGCCGCGGAAGCATCGTCGCCGCTGGACATCGCCAAGCTCAATACTTATGAGCGATACGGATTGACTGTGGTGCCGCTCTTTTTGGGATTGCTGACGGTGATTGCACTAGGACTGGCGGCACACAGTGGAGATGCTTCGTCGGCGTATAACAACGCACAGCCTCAGCAGGAACCATCCACGAAATCACAAAGCAGCGGAATAGGCTTTGCGCCTGTCCCTCAGACATCAGGCGCTAGCGCAAGGGCAGACGGGGGAAAATAGAAGCGTCGCGGCAAAGCGCCGAACCGTTGACGCAGGAAAATGAGGCGCCCGTGGTCGAAACGAAATCAACAGGTGAAAAGCCTGCCCGTCAAGCCAAAAAGGCTGCGGGAACGGATTTGAACCCGGCTTCAACTAGAAGCGAGATTCGGGGCAACAGAGGCAAAGCGAATTTTGAAATCAGCCCCAAGTACAAAGACGCTTCCGGCGCAACCAACAAGTTCAAAAAAGGCAGCATTGAAAAATCCAGAGCAACGGACACGCCGCCGACGCCTCGCGGTTGCGAATGGCGCGCGACTGATGGCGGTTGGAATTTGTTCCGCCACTGGAGCGAGCAAGACGAACTGGGGAAAAAGATAAAAAAGGATCGCTACGCGGGTTACCTGAGCAAGGAAGCCTGGGAGGTGATGAAGGAATATGATTACGAAACGTTCATCGCGGTCATCGCGTAACAGCGTGGCCGACACCGCCGGCGCGGATCCCTTCGCGGTTTTTCAAATCATCGCCGACGCGCGAAAGATACGGGAAAAATCCAAAGGCGATACGGTCGAACGCGCCCGTCGCATCGAACACAACGCCGACGGCATGGTGAAAACCGTACTCGGCACGGCGGATTTGTCCACCGCCGAAGTGCCTTCAAAAGTGATTGAAGAAATCGTCGAAATGCTGCGCAAGCATCGTTGATCTATATCGTTGATCCGCGAATTTAAACCCGCAGCACATTAACCACATCGTGTTTCCACGAAAAAGAGGAGCAGACATGACCACGGAACAAGCATTGTTTCTACGCGAATTTCTATTGCAACGCGTCGAGGAAGCCCATTTGGTTACTCTGCGCGTGTTGTCTTCCATTCCTGAAATGCAAAGCGATTATCGCCCGACCAAACGTTCGCGGTCGGCGCGCGAAATGGCCTGTCACATCATCAACACGGAACTGATTTTACTGAACGGCATCAGCTCCGGTTCATTCAGCCGCAGTGCCTGTGACCTGCCTGATCCGCAAATGGATATGAGAGATATGATTGCTTATTACGATGACCGCTTTGTCGAATCCATCGAAGCGATTCGCAAATTGACCGTCAAAAAACTCACCACACCGCTGTCTTTTTACGGTGTCTTCCGGCATCCGGCTGTGGTTTTCCTGACCTTCCTGCACGACCACACCGTTCATCATCGCGGGCGGCTCACCGATTACGTTCGCGAGATGGGATCTAAAGTTTCGATGATCAAATCCGTGGACGGCAGCTTTGTTTCGATGGGACAACCGGCGATGAAATACCTTTGGACGGAACGTGCCTGGGAAGAAGACGAACTGGCGCGCGCCGCCTGAATTGCGCGGAACAAACCGCCGGGAGCAGGCGTTTGCCGGGGGGGCAGCAAAACCACAACACGAACATTCTTACGGCTGGTCAAAGCCGTGAAGTCCGCCCCTCAATCAAAATCCCAACTGCATAAGGAGACCACCATGGAAGTTAGCAAACATGCGCCCGGCAGATTCTGCTGGATCGAACTCGGCACGACCGATCAGGACGCCGCCAAAAAGTTTTACTCGGAACTCTTCGGCTGGACGATCAACGATTTTCCGATGGGGTCGGAAGGCGTTTACACCATGTTTCAACTCAACGGCAGAGATGCCGGTGCGGCCTATCAATTGATGGAGCAGCAACTGTCGCAAGGCGTTCCGCCGAACTGGAGCGTTTATGTGTCCGTGGAGGAAGCGGACGCCGCAGCCAATGCGATTAAAGCCGCCGGCGGCACTGTGATAATGGAGCCATTCGATGTTTTCGACTTTGGCCGAATGGCAGTCGCGCACGATCCCACCGGCGCTGTCTTTTCCGTCTGGCAGGCGCGAAATCACTTTGGCGTAGGCGTCGTCAATGAACCGAATTCGATGTGCTGGACGGAACTGACAACGCGCGATGTGGATGCAGCGAAAGCGTTTTATTCCACTATCTTCGGCTGGAACGCCGTGACCAAAGCAGGCCCGCCAATGCCTTACACCGAAATTGACCTGGGCGGCGAACAGTTCGGCGGCATGATGAAAATGCAGGCGGAGTGGGGCGATATGCCTTCGCATTGGATGGTGTATTTCGCCGTCAACGATTGCGACGCCAGCGTCCGGAAGGCTGAATCGCTGGGCGGAAAAGTCTGCGTTCCGCCGACGGATATTCCCAACACCGGGCGTTTCGCCGTACTGCAAGACCCGCAAAACGCTTTCTTCTCGATCATCAAACTCGATTCCGTTTGATGCGCTCGAACTCTTTTTGACGCTTTCGCGGCTCAAGGCACCAGCCGCGAACCAAACGCGAAAGGCGCGAAACCACAATGGTTCACGTGCCTTTCGCTGTTTTGCCGCTTCAACTTCCCCTTTTCAAACGAGGTGCAATTTTGAGGAAAGTTGTGTTTTGGCTTCTTGTCGCAGTCGGCGTCGTAATCGCAGCCGTGCTGGTCGTGACGGCCATCGGAAGTTTTCTGCCCGAAGCGCACGTCGCCATGCGCACGCTCACCTTGCGTCAAACGCCGCAAAGTGTTTGGCGCGTCATCAGCGATTTTGCCGGCCAGCCGCAATGGCATTCCGAAATGAAAAGCGTCCGCCGCGTGCCGGATCAAAACGGTCACGAAGTCTGGGAAGAAGAATATACCGGCATGAAGATTCCGCTGGAAACCCTGGAAGTGGAAATCCCACGCCGTTTGGTGCGTCGCATTGCTTCCACGGATTTGCCTTTCGGCGGTGTCTGGGAATATTCAATCACGCCGACCACCGAAGGCGGCTGCCAATTGACCATCACCGAACGCGGCACGGTCAGCAATCCGCTGTTTCGGTTTATGTCCAGATTCGTTCTCGGCCACACGGCAACCATGGAAAAATATCTGACCTCGCTGGCCAAAAAATTCGGCGAATCGCCCAACATCAGATAGGTGCTGAATTAACATCGGCGGGTTTGCCAAAAAGACCGCATCAGGCATCGGATTCCGAAAACGTTACGGCGCAAGGCGAGATATTGGCCAAGCGCCGTTTTGTTTGGTGTAAAGAATTCTGTCGTGCAAACGGCTCTCGCGGCCTTGCCAGAATTCGATCTGTTCGGGCCGCAACCGCCAGCCGCCCCAAAACGGCGGGCAGGGAATCTCGCCTTCTTTGAATCTTGCTTCGACTTCGGCCAAGCGGGTTTCCAACGCTTCCCGACTGGCGATGACATCGCTTTGCGGCGACGCCCACGCGCCGATTTGGCTGCTGCGCGGGCGCGTTTGGAAGTATTTCGCAGACTCTTCAACTGAGGCTTTTTCAACCGTTCCTTCAATGCGGATTTGCCGATTGAGCGAGTGCCAGTAAAAGGTCAGCGCCGCTTGCGGATGTTCGGCCAATTCCTGGCTCTTGCGGCTGTCGTAGTTGGTGAAGAACACGAAGCCGCGTTCGTCAAAGCCTTTCAGCAAAACAATGCGGGCGGAAACGCGGCCTTCGCGCGTGGCAGTGGAAAGCGTCATAGCTTCGACATCCGGCTGTTCGGCGCGCATCGCTTCTTCAATCCAGCGTTGAAACTGCACGAAGGGATTTTCCGCCGCCAAGCTTTCGTCAAAAGGCTGCGACACATAATCCCGGCGAAGCTGCGCGATTTGTTGAGACAGGTCATTCATTGTTTTATCCGAAAAGTGAGTTCCAAGCCGCACCGACGACGGCAATGACCACGGCCCCCACTCCCACATAAGTCATCGCTGTTGAGGATTTCAGTTTGCGCGAAACGGCTGCGTAACCGATACCGAGCAAGGCGACCTTCCAGATGTAGAACACGTCAACGAAAGCCAGCAAGGCATTCACGAATTTCGGCAATCCCTTGACGCCCACCATCGCCAATAGTGCCGCCACGTTTGAACTGACCGGGTTGTTAGGATCAATTTCTTCCACCGGCTTCAAGTACAGTAGTGCTGTTCCAAGCACACCGGAAACTATAGAAACTGCCAGGAACGAATAAGCTGTTACTGAAAGAATCTGCTTGAATGTGTTCTCAATCCCCATCATTGAACTGATCAATTTGGCCAGACCGGCAATAATCAGCACCATCACGATCACCGTGATTGCGGCAATTACCGGAATAAGGGGTTTAATGAAAGTCATGACTTTTTTCGTTCCCTCTTTCTGCTGCTCGGCTTGCTCCGCCGTAAGTTTCCCTTCGGCCACAGCGTCGTCAATTCTTTGCATGGCGACTTTTTCAAAGGAAATTCGTTGAGAGGCGACAACCACGGCTGTCATCGTCAACAGCGCCAGTACGATCAACGGAATCAAGACGCGAGGCGCGCGTCCGATTTCCTGGAAGGTCTCGCCCGGCGAAAAGTACACGCCGATCAAACGGCTGAAAAAGCTTTGGGGGTTGGGCGGGGGCGCAACCGGTTCGGGTTTCAGAATCGGTTCGTCCATGATTTGGGTTTCGTAGCTTTTAGGGTCCATTGCTCCTCCTGAAAGGGGTGATTAAGGGTTGATGGAAAACAACTCGAAACTATTTGGATTACGAATCGTGCAGGAAGCACGCCACGAAATGGCCCGGCGTGATTTCCGCAAACTCAGGTTCTTCGCGCCGGCAGCGCTCCATCGCCTGCGGACAGCGCGTATGAAAGCGACATCCGGCGGGCGGATTGAGCGGCGTCGGCACATCGCCCCCGAGCCGCGCGGCTTCGCGTTTGCGTGCTTCCGGGTCAGGCGTTGGAATTGCCGCCAGCAGCGCCTGCGTGTAAGGGTGCAGCGGACGGTCGTAAATCTCATCCGCCTGCGCCAATTCCACCAGCTTGCCCAGGTACATTACGCCGACGCGCGAGGAAATGTGTTTGACCACGGCCAGCCCGTGCGAAATGAACAGATAAGTCAAACCGAACTGCGCTTGCAGGTCTTGCAGCAAATTGACGACTTGCGCCTGCACCGAAACATCCAGCGCCGAAACCGGTTCGTCTGCGACGATGAAGTCCGGGTTCAAAGCCAACGCGCGCGCAATGCCTATGCGTTGACGCTGCCCGCCGCTGAATTGATGCGGGTAGCGGTTGGCGTAATCCGCGTCCAGCCCAACCACGCGCAGCAATTCGGCCACGCGTTCGTGGCATTCTTTCTTTGAACCAACACCGTGAATGGCGAGCGGTTCAGCGACGATTTCGCCGACTTTCATACGCGGATTAAGCGATGAATATGGGTCTTGAAAAATGATCTGCATCCGACGGCGCAACGCGCGAAGTTCCTGACGATTGATTTCCAGTAAATTGCGCCCGTCAAAACGAACCTCGCCGCTGGTCGGTTCAATCAATCTCAGCAAACAGCGCCCGACTGTCGTTTCACCGCAGCCGGATTCGCCCACCAAACCGAGCGTTTCTCCGCGCTGAATCGTGAACGACACGCCATCCACCGCGCGAACCACTTGTTTGTGCGACGCGGGAAAGTGTTTTTTGAGGTCTTTGATTTCGACGAGCTTCTGATTCGTCATTTGGTTTTGTGAGGAACGGCGTTGCAGATGTCGGCGACGGACGGAGAAAACCCCGGAAGGATTTTTGACTCAATCAATTCAGCCTGCCTGAAGATACGTCCTGCCCCGTACTGTCTGGTGCCACGTTTTAAATTCCGAACCTCGACAATATTGTTGTCAGGATCAACCAGCCACAATTCGCGCACACCCATTGCGGCGTATGTGTCGGCTTTCGTATTGCGGTCATAGATCGCCGTGCCGGGTGAAATAATCTCAATCACCAAATCGGCAGTGTCGGGTTTGTCTGGGTCAATTAGCTTTAGCGTACGCGATGAAAGGTAAAACAAGTCAGGTTCAACATAGGTTGCCGGGTTTGTCCACAAAGCAGCTCTGGGCGTGAAGATAATTCCCATTTCGCCCGCTTGAGCCAGATGCAAAATGAAAAATTTGTTTAGCGCGGCTGAAGAATAGTTGTGCGAAGCATTGGGCGGAGGTGACATATATAAAACTCCCGCGATGAGTTCCAGTTTCGATCCATCCTTTGGATCGGGCAAGGTCCAGAACTCTTCAAGCGTGTAGTGTTTAACCAGCGGAGATGTCGTCATTAACTGCATAACTTCCTCGCGAAACGGCTTGATTGGAAAACTTCAGTGGAAAGACGGACTGAATTCTATGCTTCGCTTTCAACAACGGTCAATTTTGCGTCGGGTAAATCTCGTCAACGCGAATGCAGCGCGATTGATGGTGTTCGTTGACGTGAATCAAAGGGATTTCGCCTTCGCGGCATTTGCCTTGTGCGCGCGGGCAGCGCGGCGCGAAGCGGCAGCCGTCGGGCAGTTCCAACGGATTTGGCACGACGCCTTCGATGGTTTGCAGTCGCTTCATACGGCCTTCGCGTCGCTCATCCAATCGCGGTACGGCGCGCAGCAAGCCTTCGGTGTAAGGGTGGCGCGGATGTTTGAACAATTCTTTGGCCGAAGCTTCCTCGACAATTTTGCCGGCGTACATCACGGCCACGCGGTCAGAGGTTTCGGCGACCACGCCCAAATCGTGCGTGATGAGCAGCAAGGCCAGCCGGCGTTTTTCGCGAAGCTCGGTCAGTAATTCCAAAATCTGCGCCTGAATCGTCACGTCCAGTGCTGTGGTCGGTTCGTCGGCGATCAGCAGTTTCGGGTCGCAAGCCAGGGCCATGGCAATCATCACACGTTGCCGCATGCCGCCGGACATTTCGTGCGGATAGTTTTTGGCGCGGATTTCCGGCGCGGGAATCGTCACATCACGCATGCCTTCAACGGCCTGATTCCAGGCTTCGCGTTTGGAGACTTTGCGGTGCAAGCGTATGGCTTCGGCAATCTGTTCGCCGACGGTATAGACAGGATTGAGCGAAGTCATAGGGTCTTGAAAAATCATGGCAATGTCGTTGCCGCGAATGGAGCGCATTTCTTCTGCAGAGAGTTTCAACAGGTTGCGGCCTTCAAACCAAACTTCGCCGCCGACGACTCGCCCCGGATTCGAAACTAGGCGCATAATCGAAAGCGCGGTGACGGATTTCCCGCAGCCGGATTCACCCACCAGGCTGAGCGTTTCGCCATGTTCCAGGGTGAAGGAAACATCGTCCACCGAACGGACTTCGCCGCGTCGTGTAGCGAAATAAGTTTTCAGATTTCTGACTTCGAGAAGGCTCATAATTGCGGTTTGGAGAAATTTCGACCGGACTATAAGCGACTTGCCGATAGTCGGCAAATTCCGTCGCCTGTCGGCAAAAGGCAGCGGTTTTAATGATGGACTCGCCGCCAAGCCTTGTTTTTCCGGTAAAATCCGCTGGCATCAAGCTTGCTGATTGTGCCGGACGAAAGCGATTTACGCGCAAATGATGATGACTCAATCGAAACAAGCTGTTCTGATTTACAACCCCGCCGCCGGTTCCTTGCGGCGCGATCCGCAACAGGTCGAGCGCCTGCGAACGACGCTTGCCGAGCAAGGAATTTTCGTCAAGCTACAACCCACTGCGTATGCCGGGCACGCCACTTTGCTGGCGCGGCAAGCGGTGTTTGATGGCGCAGCCATCGTCCTAGTCGCGGGCGGCGACGGCACGATCAATGAAGTCGCACAATCGCTGGTTGGCACGGAAACGGCGCTGGCCGTTTGGCCCGGCGGAACCGCCAATGTGCTGGCCAAAGAATTGCGCCTGCCGAAAAACGCCAAAGCATTGGCGTCGCTGATTGCCGGCAACAGCATCCGCACCATCAGCGTGGGTCGTGCGCGAAAACCCGAAACCGGATGGCAGCGATACTTTCTATTGATGGCCGGCATAGGGCTGGACGCGGCCATTGTCAACAGCGTTGATCTGGAATTGAAAAAAGTTGCGGGCAAAGGCGCGTATTGGGCCGCCGGTTTGGACTTTCTGGCGCGCATGCCGCTGACGCCATTTTCGTTGAAATTCAATGGGCGGCAGCACCCAGGCACGTTCGCCGTGATTTCCAACGCAGCCTGTTATGCCAGCGTGTTTACGTTGGCACCCGGCGCTTGCATTGATGACGATAAATTCAATGTTTGCGTATTCAACACGCGCAGCCGCCTGGCTTATTTAAGTTATGCATTTTTGAGTTTGACCGGCAGTCACAAATTTGGCCCCGGCGTGGTTTATCAGGAAACCGGCCAAGCTCACGCCAATTCAAATGACGAAGCGCCGGTGCAATTAGACGGAGACGTGGTGGGCAAACTGCCGATGGATTTCGACGTGATACCGCAAGCCTTGCGCATTTACGCGCCCTTGTCGCGCAAACAATAGAAACTTGAGAAGGAGAGTTATGAATCGAATTTTGTTTACGGCAATCGTCCTCTTGCTTTCATCCTCAGCCATTACTTTCGCTCAGAACGGAAATCCGGCGACGGTCGCTGGCGCGGCGTTGATGCCGGAGGTGATCGAACTTCGGCGCGCGGGTAACGCGGCGCTCTACAACATTGACTACGAAACGGCGCGCCAAAAATTCGAGGAAATCAGAAAGCTGCAACCGCAACATCCCGCCGGAGACATTTATCTGGCGACGGTCATCTGGCTTGAACATTTGAACAAGAGCCGCCGCTTGCAAACCAGCCTTTACCGCGACGAATCCAGCTTTTATGCGGGCGCGGACAAAGCCAGAGAAGAGAACGAAGGCGATCAAGTGGATGCCACGGTGGATCGAGCCTTTCGCGACCGTATGGCGCAGGCCAAAACAAAAGCTTTGGCGCTCGTGGCGCGCAATAAAAACGACGCCGACGCGCAGTATTTTCTCGGCTCGTATTACGGCGTGATGGCGGCTTATGAAGCTTCGGTGGCGCGCAAGTTCTATGCCGCCATGCGAAACGGTTCGCGCGGCGTGGACGCGCACGAAAAAGTGCTGAAGCTGAAACCGGATTATTACGACGCTTATTTGTCGGTGGGCATGTACGATTACATCACCGGCAATTTGCCGTTTATGTACAAAGCGTTGGCGACGCTGGCCGGCGTGCGCGGCAACAAAAAACGCGGCATCGAACGTTTGCAAACTATCGTTGAAAAAGACGCCGCCACCGCTGACGATGCGCGCGTGATGCTGCTGGCGATTTATCAAAACGAAAAACGTCACGAAGATGCGCTCGCCATCCTGCAACAACTCACAGCCAAATATCCTGCGAGTTACCTGCTGAAGCTGGAAACGGCTTCGACCTTCGTCACGCTCAAAAAATCAAAGGAAGCCTTTGCCGCGTTTGAAGATTTATTGAAAGATCCTGCGGCTGCGGGTGCGGTTGATCTGGTGCATTACCAATACGCCGAGGCGCTGGCGCTGAACAAGGAACACAAGCTGGCTGCGGAACACTTTCTGGCCGTTCCCAGAGCTAAAGGCGCGGAAGTCGGACTTGCAACATTGGCGCTGCTGCGCGCCGCGCAAGTCTACGATCTGGCCGGGCAACGCAACGAAGCCATCGCGCAATACAAAGCAGTGCTGGCGCGCCCCAATGTTTACGACACGCGCGAACAGGCTGAACGCGGATTGAAACAGCCATACGCGGAGAAAGAAAAGCGCGGCGGAGAATAACCATTCAAACAAGTCCCACCTGATTGCAGGTTGTGAGACCCGAAATATCACGCAAAGCCGCAAGGCCGCAAAGAGAAGAAGAAAGAGATTCAGATACAAGTGCGAGTCTTTTTGCTCTTCTTGTCTTTACGTCTTCGCGGCTTTGCGTGATATCTCAAATTGCATAGGCTTCAGATAACTGACCTTCCGAATTTCAAAATACATTCGCTGTCAGGGCGGCGAAATTGCGGGCTTGCGTTATCATTGTCCTCTGACGATTCATCAACAATCCCTTCTTCGGAGGTCAATTAATACCAATGGCTGCAAAAATATTGAATGGCGTGGAAGTCGCCGAACAGATAAAACAGCGTGTCGCGGCGCGCGTGCGCGAACTGGATGCGCGTGGCATCAAGCCCGGCTTGGCCGCCGTGCTGGTCGGAGAAAATCCGGCATCGAAAGTTTATGTCGGTAACAAAGTCAAAACCTGCCGGGAATTGGGGCTTCATTCCGAAGAGCATCTGCTGCCGACTGAAACGACGACGGAAGAGTTGTTGGCATTGGTCGAGCAATTGAATCAGCGGGATTCGATTGACGGCATTCTGGTGCAATCGCCTTTGCCGCCTCAGATTGATGCGCGGCGCATTTTTGAAGCAATCAGCCCGGCCAAAGATGTGGACGGCTTTCACGCCATTAACGTCGGGCATCTGGTGCAGGGACAGGACGCGCTGGTCGCCTGCACGCCCGCCGGTGTAATTGAACTGCTGGACTATTACCACATCCCGATTGCCGGCGCGCACGCAGTGGTCGTCGGGCGCAGCGACATTGTCGGCAAGCCGATGGCGATGCTGTTGCTGCATCGGCATGCGACGGTGACGATTTGCCATTCCAAAACGCGCAACCTCGCCGCCGTCACGCAACAGGCGGACATACTGATTGCTGCCATCGGGCGCACGGCGATGATTACCGGCGACCATGTTCGCGAAGGCGCGGTGGTGGTAGACGTTGGCATGAACGACGTGACCACGCCGGAAGAAGTCAACCGCATCTTTGGCGAAAGTGATCGGCAAAAGCGCCTGGACGTAGTGGCCAAACGTGGTCGGACGCTGGTGGGCGATGTCGAACCGCGCACCGTAGCGGAAAAGGCTTCGTGGTTGACGCCGGTACCGGGCGGTGTCGGGCCGCTGACGATTGCCATGCTGATGCAAAACACGCTGCGCGCGGCGGAAATGCGGCGCGGCAAATAATCATCTGGGTACGCAGGCTGATGCGCACCCAGGATTCTTATTTATGCTCAAAGTCGGATTAACAGGCGGAATTGCCACAGGAAAATCTTTTATCGTCGGCGTGCTGCGCGAACTCGGCTGCGCGGTATTGGATGCTGACCTGACGGCGCGCGAAGTGGTCGAACCGGGGCAGCCCGCGTTCAACGAAATCGTCGCGCATTTTGGCCGGAATATTCTCGGCGCGGACGGCAAGTTGGATCGGGCCAAACTCGGCGCGGTCGTCTTTGCCGACGCAGCCGAGCGCGAACGGCTCAATGCCATTGTTCATCCGCGCGTTTTTGAATCGCAGGCGAACTGGCTGGCGGAGGTTGAAAGGCGCGATCCGCAGGCCGTCGCCGTCATTGATGCCGCGTTGATGATCGAAACCGGATCGTATCGGCGCTTTGACAAGTTGGTTGTCGTTTATTGCGAGCCGGAAATTCAATTGGAACGGTTGATGGCGCGCAATCAAATGTCTAGCGAAGACGCGCTGGCACGCATTTCCGCACAGATGCTTTCGGCGGAAAAATTGAAGTACGCCGATTTCAGCATCAATACTTCGTTGGGATTTGAAGACACGCGCCGTCAGGTCGAATCCCTGCACGCGAAGCTGCATGCTTTGCGGACAGGCTCAACGCTTCCAGCGTGAAGAATTAAAAAACCACTTGAGCCGCACCTTGAAAACGTTGTAAAAGACACGCGCCCCTTTGCACCATTCGATAAACCCCGTCCCCAAACATCCCCTACAGTTTTTGCACTCTTCGTTAGGAAAGGAATACCTGCTGTGGCAAATCATAAACATGCATTGTTGGACAAAATCGCTTCGCGCACAGCGCGCGTGGGCGTCATCGGGCTTGGTTACGTGGGCCTGCCGTTGGTTGTTGAATTCGCGGGAAGCGGATTCGAATCTACTGGTTTCGAGGTGGACTCGCGCAAAGCCGATGCTCTCAATCGCGGCGAATCCTACATCCCGGACGTGCCGACCGCACACGTCGCCGACCTGGTCAAGGCAAACAAACTCAGCGCAACGACGGATTTCGCAGCGCTCAAAGATCAGGACATCGTCATCATCTGCGTGCCGACGCCGCTGCGTAAAACCAAAGACCCGGACGTTTCCTACATTCTGGCCGCGTCGGAAAAGATTCAAGCGACGCTGCGTCCGGGGCAGCTCATCATTTTGGAATCCACTACCTATCCCGGTACAACGGATGAAGTTCTGAAGCCGATCTTCGACGCCACCGGCCTGAAGCTCGATGAAGATTACTTTCTAGCCTTCTCGCCTGAACGCGTGGATCCGGGCAACGAAAAATTCAACACCAAAAACATCACCAAAGTCGTCGGCGGCGTAACGCAAATCAGCGCGGATGTCGCGGCGGCGGCTTACGGCACAATCGTGGACAAGGTGCATCCGGTCAGCTCCGCGCGCGTGGCCGAAGCCTGCAAGCTGCTGGAAAACACCTTCCGCGCCGTGAACATTGGCCTCGTCAACGAACTGGCGCAGCTTTGCCACACGCTTGGCATTGACACCTGGGAAGTCATCGCGGCAGCGGCTACCAAGCCTTTCGGATT
>CAZRXE010001308.1:0-3249 GCA_964603695.1 uncultured Heliomicrobium sp. | reverse complement strand
ATCGCTTTTTGGCCTGGGGAACTTTTGAATTGCCCTGGAAGCTGCGTTACTCGCCGATTGTCGAATACCGCAACGGCTTCCCTTACACCGTGACCAACTCCATTCAGCAATTCGTAGGCGAAATCAACTCGCAGCGCTTCCCCAAATTCTTCTCTTTCGACAGCCGTGTTTCCCGCGACTTTCAGGTGCATCCGAAATACGCGTTTCGGTTCACGCTCAGCGGATTCAACCTGACTAATCATTTCAACGCGCTGGACGTCCACCGCAACATTTCCGACCCGCAGTTCGGATTGTTCTTCGGCAATTACCAACGCTTTGTCCGATTGGATTTCGATGTGATCTTCTAAATCCGGCGTGGGATGGACTTCAGTCCGTCCCACTTCTTTATGCTCATTACCAGCCCCGCCAACGAACGATTGAAACAGGCCCGTCGCGTTCGCGATGGACGCGAACCCAATCTGATTTTCGTGGAAGGCGAACGCCTAGCCGAAGATTGCCTGCAAGCACGTTTGTCACTGAAGGCCTGCTTTCACACGGCTGAACCTTCGCCGCGCGCCCAAGCCATTTTGAAAAAGCTGGACTGCCCTAGCTTCGCCGTCGCCGAAAACCTGCTGGCGACTATCAGCGACACTGTCAACACGCAAGGTTTGATTCTGCTGGCAGAGCGCCCATCAGCAACGCTCGACGAAGTTCTGAACCGCCAAAATAAAATCCCTCTGCTGGTTTGCCTGGACAGCATTCAAGACCCAGGCAATTTCGGCACGATTCTGCGAACAGCCGAAGCCGCCGGAGCCGGCGGTGTAATTTCTCTGAAAGGTTCGGCAGATGCGTTCGCGCCGAAAACGTTGCGCAGCGCTATGGGATCGGCGTTTCGTTTGCCATTGGCGGCCAACATCCATCCGAAGGATTTTTTAAAGCAGACGCACGCGGCAGGCTTGAAAGTAATTGCGGCGGCAGGCGACGGCGAAACGGTTTACAGCGATTTCGACTGGCGACAACCAATTGCGCTCATTCTAGGCAACGAAGCCAACGGCGTTCGGCTGGAGTTGTTGGAAAGATGCGACGCCAGACTGAGTATTCCTATGCACCCGCCCGTGGAATCCCTGAACGTGGCGGCGGCGGCGGCAGCCATCTTGTTTGAAGCCGCACGGCAAAGACGATAATTAAACCGCGCCTGGGCCAGCTTCATTTCCCGAATAATAGTTCGCTGCTTATTTTCCAGTTGCGATATGAAATTTGAAATTGGCCATTGACCAATCAGTTCAACCATTTATCGGCAATCAATGACAATGAAAAATTTCAACTGATCTATGGAAAATGAGAAAGACTGTTATCCACTTTTCAACACTTATGAAGCTTGCCCGCGCCTGACCGAAATTCAGCCCCTTGGTGTCCTCGCGGCGGCGCGGCGCGACAGACAGGAAAACTTGCGTAACGGGCGTGGCTGGGCTTGGCTGGTTCGATGACCTCGCTTAGCATCAGCGACTAGACCTCACTTGTCAGAAAAGAGAGATGACAAGAACCCGTAGTAACTTCAACCCCGTTTCAAAGGAGCACCTATGCGAAGGAAGATTACCTGGATTTTGTTGCTTGCCGTTGTTGGATTCAGTCTTGCCGTGCAACTGGTTTCAGGGCAAGGCCGCGCCCCGGTCAGCCCTGAACTCGCCGCGCGCCGCAACGCGCTGGAAAAAGAGTTGAATGAAATCGCTGTCGTCGAACGCAAGCTGATGATTCCGATGCGCGACGGCAAACGCATGGCGGCAGACCTTTATCGCCCGAAAGATACGTCGAAAAAGTATCCGACCGTCTTCGTGCGCACGCCGTACAACTTCAATTACTGGGACGTGCGCAACGGCCTGGTGCGCGATATGAGCAGCGTAATCGAAGCCGTCAAACGAGGTTACGCGCACATTACGATGAACGAACGCGGCCATTTCTTCAGCGAAGGCAATTACGACATTCTAGGCCCGCCGCTGACCGACGGCGACGACGCGCTGAAATGGATTTCCAGCCAAAGTTGGTCGAACGGCAAAGTCGGCACGATTGGTTGTTCGTCAACAGCGGAATGGCAACTGGCTGTCGCCGCGCAAGGCAATCCGGCCTTTGCCGCGATGATTCCACAAGGTTTCGGCGCAGGTGTGGGCCGCGTTGGCGAATATTACGAACAAGGCAACTGGTATCGCGGCGGCGCGGTGCAGATGCTGTTCATCGCCTGGCTGTACGGCGAACAGAACCAAGTCCGCCCGACGTTTCCGCCCACCGCCACGCAGGAAGAACTGATTCAAGCCTCGAAGTTTTTTGATCTGGCGCAGCAAGCCCCGCCCGTGGATTGGTCAAAGGCGCTGCGGCATTTGCCCGAAATGGACATTATGAAAGCCGCCGGCGGCCCGAAAGGAATCTTCGCCGACGAAATGCCTGTCGCCACGGGCGGCGCAATGATCAAACGCGCGCCGAACGATCCGGCCTGGTACAAAGGCGGTTTGTGGCACGACAACATGAAAATCAACGTGCCCGGCTTTTGGTTTATGTCCTGGTATGACGTGTCTGTCGGGCCGAACCTCGCCGCTTATAACCACGTCCGCAAAACCGCGCGGCCTGACATCGCCAATCAGCAATACGCCGTCATCGCGCCGACGCTGCATTGCGCTTACACGCGCGCCACCGAAAACACCGTCGTCGGCGAACGCAGCATGGGCGACGCCCGACTGAATTACAGCGAACTGACCTGGGCTTGGTTCGACCGCTTTCTGAAAGGCGAAGAAAACGGCATCCTGCAAAAGATTCCGAAGGTTCAATACTTCACGATGGGCATCAACAAATGGCAATCGTCTGATACGTGGCCTCCTGTGGGCGCGCAGCCGATGACCTATTACCTGTCGAGCAACGGCAAAGCCAATACCGGCGCAGGCGATGGCGCATTGGTCGCAGCCGCTCCGGCCACGGACAGCCCGGACAAATTCAGCTACGACCCGATGAATCCCGTGCCTTCGTTTGGCGGCAACGTCTGCTGCACGGGCAACGCTGTGCAAGGCGGTTCGTTCGATCAACGCAAGATGGAAGAGCGCCCGGACATTCTGGTCTACAGCACCGAACCGCTGAAAGAAGGCGTCGAAGTGAGCGGCCCGATTGAAGTCACGCTGTATGTTTCGTCGGACGCCAAAGACACCGATTTCACGGTCAAGCTGATTGACGTGCTGCCGGACGGACGCGCCTACAACCTGGACGAAACCATCCAGCGCATGCGCTACC
>CAZRXE010001307.1:0-11770 GCA_964603695.1 uncultured Heliomicrobium sp. | reverse complement strand
GTCGTCAGCGGTCAGGGAATTACATTGCGATTGGAAACCGAGCGCACAACGCCTGCCAACGCTTCGCCTGAATCCAATCAGGAATTCATCATCAGCCGTTTCGATTCAACAAACGCCTGGCACAAAGGGCGCGCCGGCATGCAGTACCGCGATTTGATTCCCGGGCGATTGGGCGGGCAATTCATCGCTTCGCACATCCGCATACCGAATGGCGGCCCAGTGCCGGATTACGTGCATTACCACAAAATTCGCTTTCAGATGATTTTCTGCAAAACGGGCTGGGTGCGCGTGGTCTACGAAGATCAAGGGCCGCCGTTCGTTTTGGAAGCCGGAGACTGCGTGCTGCAACCACCGGAAATTCGTCATCGCGTGCTGGAATCTTCGCCGGATTTGGAAGTGATCGAAATCGGCGCGCCGGCACTGCACGAGACTTGGGCTGATCATCAACTGGAATTGCCGACCAAAAGCCTGTTGCCCGAACGTCTGTTCGGCGGCCAGCGTTTCGTACGACATTGCGCGGGCAAAGCCACGCGGATGCCGTGGCGGCTGGAAGGATTTGAATCCCGCGATACTGGAATTGCGGCGGCCACGAACGGCCTGGCGGCGGCGCGCGTGGTGAAAGCGACCTCGACAGTCGCGGCATCGGCACAAGCTCACGCGGGCGAATTTCTCTTTTTGTTCGTGCTGCAAGGCGAACTCTGCATCAGCAGTCCGGGAAAGGAAATTTATTCGTTGCGAACGGATGACAGTTGCGTGATTCCCGGCGGCGTGGATTACACGCTCCACGCCGCCGCAGAATTGGAAATGCTGGAAGTAAGCCTGCCCGCTTGAAAGCCTTTTTTCATCGGCGTCGCGACCTGGTTTATTGCCAATTCGTAGACTTCATTTTGGCAACTTCGTTGAAGTGATATTGATGGTAAATCACCCCGAAAAAGAAGGTCATCACACCGCTGAGCGAACGGTTGAACTGAGTTTCAATGGTTTGTCGAATGCTGAAATTGCCGCATAGCGCCAGCACGCTTGATCCAATCGAGAGCATCCACCCAAAGGGCGCAACATCCTCAATCACCTGCAAAATCCCACCGACAATGGCCGTCGCCAGGGAAAGAGAGAAATACAACGTCGCGTTGCTGGTGGATTCCACCTTCTTTGCCCAGACTCCCTGCAAGATTCCCCAGATTGGCGGAAAGAGTCCGCAAGTCACAAACGCCAAAATAAGCACAACCACCCAGGGCAAGCCTGGAACATCGGCGGGAGCAGCGTTTCCGCCGTAATTGCTGTAACTGAGGGGTTGAGCCTGGGACGGATTGGGGTTGCCGGCCTGCGAAGGAGCGTTCGCGTAAGCCTGCCCGGTCGGACACTGGAGCCGCGATTCCCAACAATTCGTGTGATGAAACCCACGGCAATAGGGACAGGCGTAAACCACTTCATTCGGGTGAAATCCGTAGCGGCAGATCAAACAAGCGGTTTGCATGACCTGCTGATCGGCGGTCGTCAATTGCGGCATGGGGGGCGGTTGATTGTTAATATCCACGTTTGATTCTCCTGTGATTCGTTTGTTCGGACATTGCCGTTGAAACAAACTGAGTTGCTGAATTGTCAGGCTGGGAAAAGCTGTTTCCACAAACCTGGCCGAACTGCCGATGAATGAATGCTTGATCTATCGTGCGCCAAACCGTCGCAACTCATTTTTGCGGCTCGGACTTTACGCAGCGAAACCCTGCGTGCATCAGCCCTGTGTCGGGACTGGCTTTCATCCGCGCGGCCACGCGGTAACTGGCGCAATAAGAATCGTGGCAAAGAAACGACCCGCCGCGTTGCACTCGCTTTGGAACCGTAGGCTCATCAGGGTCAAAACTGGAATCCGGCCCCAGCGGATTTTTGACGCCTTCGGGACGCGCAACTTGCGCGAAGTAATCCGGGCGATACCAATCCGCGCACCATTCCCAAACATTGCCCGCCATATCGAACAGCCCGTAAGCGTTCGCTTTGAAGGAACGCACAGGCGCAGCCGCATAAAAGCCATCGCGTTTCGTGTTCTGATCGGGAAAGTGTCCTTGCCAGGTGTTGGCTTTGATGTCGCCTTGCTCAACCGGTTCGTCGCCCCAGGCAAAAACCGAATCGGCAATGCCGCCGCGCGCGGCCCATTCCCATTCGGCTTCGGTGGGCAAACGCTTGCCGGCCCATTTGGCATACGCCACGGCATCATCCCAGGAAATGTGAACAGCGGGAAAAGTGTCTTTGCCGGCGATGGAACTTCCCTGCCCTTCCGGCTGTCGCCAGTTGGCGTGCGGCGTGTAAGCCCACCAGCGCGCGGCATTGTCCAGAGGCACTGGCCCGTCCGGCTGTTTGAAAACCAGCGAACCGGGAACCAGCACGTCCGGCGGAGGTTTGGGCGTGCCGGGCGGCAACTGCTTTTTCATTTCTTCCCAGTCCGGTGCGCGTTCGGCGATGGTCACGTAGCCTGTAGCTTTGACGAAGGCGGCAAACTGCGCGTTGGTGATTTCGGTTTCATCCATCCAGAAGCCGTCCACCCGGACTTTGTGCGCGGGATGTTCGTCGGGACGCGCCGCTTCGTCCTTGCTGCTTGCGCCCATCATGAATTCGCCCGCCGGAATCCAAACCATCCCGGCGGTTTCACCCGATCCTTTGACGACTTGTGGCGCAGCAGCTTGCGAATTCAGTATCGCCGCCGCGCGGCTGGACGGCTGCGTTTCGCAAGCGGCTTTTTCGCTTTCGCTGCCGTGATGATGTCCGGCGTGCGCATCACTCGCCGACGGATTCTGCTTGCAGGCCGAAAGCGCAATCAAAGCGGCAACAAGCAAAATCAGGAATGTTTGTTTGATCGAAGAAAGTGCGGATAGCACGGAGAAAAGTCCTTTCAATTTTGATGAAGCGCCAGCCTGCCGGGAACGCGTAAGAGTGTCAAGCACTCAGGCTTCGGTTTGCGGTTTGGAAAGTGCCGCGATTTCTTCTTCGGTCAAGCCGGTGAGTTCGGCGATGACACTGACCGGGAAACCTTTGGCCAGCATTGCCCGCGCCACTTCCGCTTTGCCTTCGACCAGTCCTTCCGCACGACCTTCGACCAGTCCTTCCGCGCGACCTTTGATCTCGCCTTTCAACTCCGCCGTGTCAATCACATTCCTCATATCGCGGTAATGCTTGAGGCTGTTTTCGTACTCGGCCATTTCCTCGCGGTTGAACTTGCCGATTTCCGCCGCATCCAGCAGCTTGCTGTCGAAGACCGCGCCGCGATCCAGCGTGGTGTCGCCGAGCAGTTCGTTGCGCGCGTAGGTCAATTCCTGAATCTGGTGCTGTGGCGGCAGCAGTTGGTTGAGGACGTCAATCAAGAGGTCTTTGTTCGGCTCGCTGCCGAACAATTTCTTGAAACCGAAATCGGTGAAGGGATTGAGATATTTTTCCTGAGCCATAGGCCGGCATTATCGCGTTGCCGAATTCAACCTGCCAAGCCACCATTGAATGTTGCGCCGATTTCCAGTCTTCGGCGATAGTACGGCGCTCGCAAAAACTCCATCCAAAATTCGGAAAGACGACGACATGAAAAAACTATTTGCTTCGATTCTCCTGGGAGTCTCCGTTTGTTTCGCGCAACCGCTGCTTAACACCAAATCCGATCCGGCGGCGCAATCTTCGCTACCGAACATAGTGCTGATTTACCTGGACGATCTCGGTTACGGTGACGTGTCCGCTTACGGCGCGACCAAAATCAAAACGCCGAATATGGATCGGCTGGCGAAAGAAGGATTGCGCTTCACGGACGGTCACGCGGCGGCGGCCACTTGCACGCCTTCGCGCTACGCTTTGCTGACGGGCGAATATGCCTGGCGCAAAAAAGGCACGGGCGTTTTGCCGGGCGACGCTTCGTTGATTATCGAACCGGGACGCACGACCTTACCTTCGCTGTTGCAAAAGGCCGGCTATCAAACCGGCGTGGTCGGCAAATGGCATCTGGGACTGGGGCCGCAAGGCGGGCCGGATTGGAACGCCGACATCAAACCGAATCCGAACGATCTGGGTTTCGGCTATTCGTTCATTATGGCCGCCACAGGTGACCGCGTGCCGACGGTTTACCTGGAAAATCGCCGCGTTGTCGGACTTGATGCCGCCGATCCGATTCGCGTGGATTACAGCAAAAAGATCGGTGATTGGCCGACCGGCAAGGAAAATCCTGAACTGTTGAAAATGCATCCCAGCCACGGCCACGACATGACCATCGTCAACGGCG
This sequence comes from uncultured Heliomicrobium sp., assembly GCA_964603695.1. GTDB lineage: Bacteria > Acidobacteriota > Blastocatellia > RBC074 > RBC074 > RBC074. The sequence goes on along the minus strand of CAZRXE010001307.1, from coordinate 7,524 downwards.
TCAGCCGCATAGGTTTTATGACCGGCGGCAAAAGCGCGCTGTGGAAGGACGAAGACATGGCAGACCTTTACACGGCCAACGCCATCTCGTTCGTGGAGCGCAACAAGACGCAGCCGTTCTTTTTGTTTTTCGCCACGCACGATCCGCACGTGCCGCGCATGCCGCATCCGCGCTTTGTCGGCAAAAGCGGAATGGGGCCGCGCGGCGACGCCATTCTGCAAGCCGATTGGTGCGTTGGCGAAATTCTGAAGGCGCTGGATCGGTTGAATCTGGCGCGCAACACACTGGTCGTTTTTTCCAGCGACAACGGCCCGGTGGTGGACGACGGTTACAAAGACGACGCCTTGGAAAAGCTCGGCGGACACAAACCCGCTGGAAGCTTGCGCGGCGGCAAATACAGCAACTTTGAAGCAGGCACGCGCGTGCCGTTCATCGTGCGTTGGCCGGGGCGCATCAAACCTGGCGTTTCCGATGCGCTGGTTTCGCAAATTGATTTTCTTGCATCGCTGGCCGCCTTCACCAAACAGCCGCTTGGCGAAGCGGACGCACCGGACAGTTTCAACGTTCTGCCTGCTTTGCTCGGCCAATCCAAAACCGGACGCGAACATCTGGTCGAACAAGCAAGTGTGCTTTCGCTGCGCGTCGGCTCGTGGAAATACATCGAACCGAGCAAAGGGCCGAAAATCCAGGTCAACACCAACACCGAAACCGGCAACGATCCCGCCGGGCAGCTTTTCAATCTGTCGCGCGATTTGGGAGAAACCAACAATCTCATCACCAGTCAACCGGAGCGCGCCAAAACAATGGCCGACCAATTGCGACGTATCCGACAAAATGCTCGAAGCAGACAGTAAAAATCCGGCGAAGCTGCAACCGGAACTGAAATTGGATTAGCGGAGAACTGAAAGGCGGCCGCCTGCGGAAATAAGGCCGCCACTGTTTGGGTCTATGGCTGAATTGGCACCTTGATTTCCGCGCCATTCTTTGGGGTAGAAATCGCCGACAACAGGCCGGCTTTGAGCCGGACATTCAAGAAAGGACATAGTGACTAATCTTTCCGGCAACTTCATCAAAGTCGGGTTGATAGGCGCGGGCATTGGGGAATCGCGTTCGCCGCGCTTGCACGAAAATGAAGCCCGCGCCTGCGGCATTGCCTGTTCGTACCGGCTGATTGATCTGGAACAACTCGGCGTAGGCATTGAAGCGTTACCGCAATTGCTGGAACAAACCCGGCAACAAGGCTTTGCCGGCGTCAATATCACGCATCCCTGCAAACAGGCGGTGATTCCTTTTCTGGATGAACTGTCGGCGGAAGCCGCCGCGATTGGTGCAGTCAACACAGTCGTTTTCGCCGGAGGCCGTCGCATCGGCCATAACACGGATTGTCGCGGATTTGCCGAAAGCTTCCGACGCGGTTTGCCCGGCGCGGCAAAAGGCAATGTGGTGCTGTTGGGCGCGGGCGGAGCAGGTTCCGCCGTCGCTCACGCTGCGTTGAGTTTGGGTGTGGAGCGTCTGGTCATCTACGACCCGGCAACCGAACGCGCCGCTGCGTTGGTTGCCAATTTACGCCGGCATTTCGATTCGCAACGAGTGGCGACAACGACGGATTTGGCCAATTCTCTGGCCCAGACAGACGGCCTGATCCAGGCCACGCCCGTGGGAATGCGCGCTCATCCCGGTTTGCCGTTTCTCGCGGAATGGTTGCGCGCGGAGTTGTGGGTGGCCGAACTTGTCTACTTTCCGCTGGAAACCGAATTGCTCAAGCGCGCGCGGCAACTCGGGTGTCGCACACTAACCGGCGGTGGAATGGCCGTGTTTCAAGCGGCGGAAGCGTTTCGCTTATTCACGGACGTAACTCCGGACATCGAACGGATGTTGCGTTGCTTCAACGAAATTGAGGAACCTGTCTAACCTACGGCTTTCGTGCCCGCCTGCCTGACACATTTTTTCGCGGGGTGCATGAATGACGAACGCTGGCGCGTAGCTCAGACTCGTTTCGTACAACGGCGTTTGCGGCAATCGCGCAGCCGCCCACGCCCAGACCGAGTCGGGCCAACGTCAGCGCCAAGCCCTGCCCGATGACCAAACGCAACGAGGTGCCGTTGCGTCCGGTCAACCAGGGCGAGAATGGCTTTTTCCAACTCGTCCTTGCGCCGTCTTCCCGCCGCCGGAATGCCCAGCGATTTTGCGAAAGTCTTCATTTCCGCAGCATAACAATAGCCGCCCAATAGCCGTTCTGAAGCTGCGCCGGAGGCAACAGCGAACGTTTCTTTTCCTTCGCGCCGGCGACATCGGCCAACTGCAAACGCATAACAGTGGCGGACACCGGGCATACGCCCTGAAACTCCTCTGACACTTGTACGGCTTGCGGCACCGCCGTGTGGGTGATCGTTTGAAAACCCGGTTGCGCAAAAAGCTCGCCGCCGTCGTGGCCAAAAGAAAGAACTACGTACAGCCCTTGGCCTTCGCCTCGCCAAGCAACCACGGCACGATTTCACGGCCCATCCCTTGGCCTTGCGCCTAGCTGCGCACCGTCACGGAGCGTAACAGATTCGCCGCTCCGTAACTTTCCAACCTAGCGCAAGCACGCAATCCGCCGCGGACGCAGCGCGGCGAAAAAGAAAGCGGCCCATTTCTCGCCTTAAATGGTTGGTGGTTGGGGTGGACATAGATCACCTCATTCGGGTTTGCGGGCCGGCTCGCTTAACCGGCGCGCAAGCCAGACAGCCAACAGCTCCGCTAGTTCGGGATGCGCCGTGAGTACGTCGGTCGCGTGTTCCGCGCCGTTGACTTCCACGAATTGCGCCGTGCGGCTGTGTTGCCGCAGGTTCGTATAAAACTCCTGCATCACGCGCGAACGCTCATGCGTCGAGCGTACGAACAGGAAAGGCAACTTCAAAGTGTCAATCGCGGCGAAGGATTCCGTGCTGAACGAACCGGGTGAAAGCGCGACGTAAGCCTGGCCGTAGCCGTGTTGACGCGCCGCGACCATCATCATTTCGCCCGAATAACTCGCGCCCACGTAACCGATGAGTCCGCCGTCAATGCCAGCCAAGCCGCGCAAGTAGCGCGTCGCGGCGGCGATTTCGTGATCTTCGTCCGCCAGCGCCAGACGTTGTTCAGGCGGCGCGTTGGGATCGAATTTGCCCAGATTGACGCTCTCACCGTGACCGCGTAGATCAAGCCGCAACGACGCGACGCCGCGTGCGGCCAATTGCGCCGCCAGTCCGGCGTAAACCTGCCGGTTGCCGGCGGCTTTGTTGAGCAACAGCACCGCCGGCACGGGACGCGCGGCGCGCGGCTTAACGAAATCGCCGATGATGCGCCAGCCATCCACTTGCAACTCGATGCGTTGTTCCAGGATACGCGCATCCGTTTTCGTAACCTGCACGAACGCAGGCGGCAGCGATTGGCGCTGCGGCCATTGTTCAAGTGCAGCCAGTTTTTCCGGCTGTTGTTTGAGCCGCCCTTCCAACAATTCCCGCGTCAGCCGCGCGACGGTTTCGTAACCGGTGCGCGCCACCGCCCCGGCCTTTGACCAGCGCGGAACCTGCGTGATGCCCAGCAATCCGGGAAGCAGCCCTTCCGTCGTGTTGAAATTGCCATGCGCCAGTTCAGGGAAAGTAATGAAATAAGACCCCGCCAATTGCTCCAACGCCGGCGGCGGCGTGCGCACCGTGCCGTCCGTGGCGACCCGCTCCGTCAACAGCGCGTAGGACGCTTTCAATGATGCGGCGTCTAGTTGCGCCAGGGCTTCCGGCGTTTGATAAACCCAGCCGCTCAGCACGTTGGAGCTAAGTCCGATGACCATTCCGATTTGCGGTTCGGCCAGTTGCAGGCGCAGCGCCGATTCGCCCGCGTAGCTCCAAGCCAGACAGGCGGCCTGACCGCGTGCCACTCCGGGCAGTCGCCGTAATCGCGCGAAGGCAAATCGCAAATCTCGTACTTGCTCTTCCAGCACCGCGCGTTTGGTTTCCGCATCCTTCATTTCATAGGGCAACGGGCGGGCTGGTTCAGGATGCGCGTATGCGACGATGAAGCCGTGACTCGCCAGATACTCGCTCAAGACGGATTGCGCGACTTCGGTAGCATGCCGCGCGCTCCACAAGACCAGCGGATATCGCCCGACGGCTGGCCGCGCCTCACGCACCGCCTGCAACGGCGTCGCCAGTATTTGATCGAGCAATGTTTCGGCAATGTCCGCGGACGGCGCGCCGCTGATGGCAGTGGAAAGCAGGCGGCGCAACTCCGCCGGGTCACGCGGTTGCGCGGCGGTGAGTTGCAGGTAATCGGCGAATTTCAAACGCACTGCGCCGGGCGCGGCACTGGCTGGGTACCAAAGCACCAGCTTGACGCGGCGCGCGGCATTGTCGGCTGAAACAAGCGGCAACAGCTTTAGCCCCACGGCATGTCGGCCTGGCTTCAGACCGCCCCACAGCTTAGACACCGGCGCAGTGCCGGCACGCGCAGGCTGAACTCCTCTGTCTTGTGCCCGGAGCGTCAAACACAGCGCCAGACACAGCGCGCAGCCCCAACCAACCAACCTGAAAATGCGCATCCGGCTTTGCTTGCTCGCTCGCCTCATTTGTTCCTCGCATCGCTGTTTAGGGCGTGTAATAAATCAAGTTCCAGGTTTCAAAACCGCAGAAAACAGGAATGAGCACGGATTCTCCATAAAAATCCGATCTGTGTTTCCTTCTTGATTCCGGCAGGCTAATTTCTAACGCACCCTTAGTTCTGCTGATTTTTCAAATCCGCCAGCAATTTTTCGACGGTGGCTTTAGCCTGAGCCGGGTTGGCGGCTTTCTCGGCGAGCGTAGCCGCGCGGGCGGCGGCGGCGCGGGCTTCGTCAAAACGTTTGAGTTCGGCCAGCAGCCGGGCCTTCAACACGTGGCCGCCGACGGTGTCTTCCAACGCGAGCGAGGCGTTGATCCATTTGAGCGCCTCCTCGAATTGCGTTTTCCGTTGGTAAAAATAGTTCGCCACGAAATAGCCCGCCTGCCAGTTGAAGCCCTGCTTCACGCGCGTCAGCGTTTGTGCAATCGGGTCAACGCCGATGGTCAGCGGTACGCGTACTTTCTCCCAATGCATGACCAATTGCGCGCTGTCCTCGGTCACGCCGGGAAAGCTGTATAGCAGCCGCTCCTGCATTTCCGCCGTTTGCGGTTTGACCTTCACGCGCAGCGCGTCCTGCTCGGCCTGATAGGTGAACGCGCCCCATTGTCGGGCGTTTTTGTTGAAGATCACCGTCCATTCGTTCGGGTTGGGAATCATCATCAGTGCGTAAGTGCCGGCGGCAAGCGGCTGGCCTTCGATCTTGACCGGCGTGCTGAAACTGATCGTCGTCGCCTCGTTCGCGCCCGCGCGCCAGACCTTGTCCCAGGCTTCGAGTTGGCCCCAAATCGCGCGGCCTTTGACGGCGGGGCGGTGGTATTTGAGCGTGACTTCAGTGAGGCCGATGGTTTGCACGACGGTGGCGGGCGGACTTTCGCGCGGCGTCAACCAGCCGTCGTATGGGTAGTTTTGCGCGGCGGCGGGCGCAACCAGCCAGAGCCAGCACAAGCTCGTCAAACACCAGCGGCAATGCGACATGATGCGGTGCTTCATGAAATTCGCTCCTTGCTGAAAATGTGTTTATTGCGGTGTAGGCCATTTTAGCGAATCAGGCGGGCCGAGTTGTCATGAAGCTGCGGGCAGTGTGTAAAAGGTTGTAAAACTCGTGGCGGCTTCATTCCAAACCGACAGTCAAACTGACACTTCGGGCAACACTACCTGGCGAAAGAAGCTTGCCGGTCAAAACCCGCGATGCGATGATGCGCGGCGATGGAGCCGGAAGAATTCAATTCACAAGACAATCGTTATTTCACCGCGTTGGCGGCGGCGTTCGTGCGCGGCAAGCTCGGCGCAAGGCCGGAGCTTTCGCCGGAAGCTTTGTTGGAATTGGGGCGCGAAAGCGGATTGCGGTTGCACAAATTCAAACGCCAGACCGAACTGCCGCGCGTCAAAAAGGTGCTGGGGTTGTTGCAGGGGCTTGCGCCGGCGAGTTTGCTTGACATCGGCAGCGGGCGCGGAACTTTTCTGTGGCCGTTGTTGGACGCTTTTCCGCATCTGCCGGTGACGGCGATTGACCTGAACCCGCAGCGCGTGGCCGACATCAACGCCGTTCGCCAGGGCGGTTTTGAAAATCTGCTGGCGCTGCAAATGGACGCCGGACGGATCGAACTCGACGATGACAGTGTGGATGTCGTAACGGCGCTGGAAGTGTTGGAGCATTTGTCCGCGCCTCAGCTTGCAGCGGCGGAAGCAGTCAGAGTGGCGCGACGATTCGTGCTTGCTTCCGTGCCTTCCAAAGAAGACGACAATCCCGAACACATACAGCTTTTCACGCGCGATTCGTTTGAAGCCTTGTGGCTCGAAGCGGGCGCGCGCAGCGTGAAGATTGATTACGTACTCAACCACATCATCGCCGTGGCGAAGGTCTGACCGAAACAGAAACCTGAATAATGGCCGAACGAATTTTCAAATACCCGCGCACTCCGCATCTGGAGGGTTCACGGTTTCAACCCGGTGACGAAGATTTGGATTGTGTGGCCCTTGCTGAGTTGCGCGGGCGATTCATCGTTGTGGAAGAAAAACTGGACGGCGCGAATGCGGGCATCAGTTTTGACGACGGGGGACGGTTGCAGCTTCAGAGCCGGGGCCACTTTCTGGATGGTGGCGCGCGCGAACGGCAATTTGCATTGTTCAAAACCTGGGCGATGACCCACCGACAGGCATTTTGGGAATTGCTGGCGGATCGTTACGTGCTTTACGGCGAATGGCTGTTTGCCAAACACACCATCTTTTACGATGCGCTGCCGCATTACTTCCACGAATTCGATTTGCTGGACACAACGACGGGCGAGTTTCTTTCCACCGCCGCGCGGCGCTCGCGGTTGCAGGATTCGCCTGTGATTTCCGTGCCGGTGTTGTGGCAGGGCGAAGCGCGCTCGGTCGAACATCTGCAATCACTCGTCCGGCCGTCGCTTTACAAAAGCGCGGACTGGCGCGCGCGGCTGCGGCAGGAAAGCGAAGCGCGCGGACAATACGTCGAGATGGTCGAACAGCAAACCGACGGTTCCGATCTGGCCGAAGGCTTGTACATCAAAGTCGAATCCGGCGACCGCGTGCTGGAACGTTATAAATTCGTGCGCGCGGGCTTTCTGCAAGCGGTCGCCGATTCCGGCAGTCATTGGATGGATCGTCCGATCCTGCCGAACCAGTTGCGCACGGGCTGCGACATTTTCAAAACCTTGCCATGAACCCTTTCTTCGTTCCTCAACCGCCGGATTGGACGCTCAATTGGCAAGCCTTGCACGATAAGTTCGCGTTTGTGCGCGCGTTGCAGGGCTGCGCGCAGGAGCCGTCTTACCACGCCGAAGGCGATGTCTGGATTCATACGCGAATGGTTTGCGAAGCCCTCATCGCCAATGAACTCTGGCGCGCGTTGCCGGCGGAAGAGCGCGAGATCGTGTTCATCGCCGC
>CAZRXE010001306.1:0-4612 GCA_964603695.1 uncultured Heliomicrobium sp. | reverse complement strand
AATACCGCATTGAATACGTCGTGGATCGCGTGGACACCACGTCAACGGTCTTCATGGGATTGACGCTGGGTTGCGCGCGTTGCCACAACCACAAATACGATCCGTTTACCCAGCGCGAGTACTATCAACTGTCGGCGTACTTCAACAGCATTGATGAAGGCGGCCATTCCTTTGATCAGGGCAACGCCCCGCCGCTGATCCCCGCGCCCACGCACGAGCAGCAGCAACAGTTGGCGCAATTCGACAAACAGATTGCCGACGCCGAAAAGCGTTACCACTCGCTGGCTGAAAAATCCGCCGACAAACAACGCCGCTGGGAAAACACGTTTACAACCCAGCCGCCTGAAGGCAGAACTACAAACGCGACGCAGCAGTGGTTTCCCGAAGAGAAGCTGATCGTTCGCGTGCCGATGGGCGAAGGCGAAGCGCCTGTTTTCAACAAATCCGAACGCGCACATCACAACCAGGAAGACATCAAGCAGAAAGACAAAATCGGCGAACCCGGCGGTTTCAAGGAAGGCACGCCGCGTTACGTTGCCGCGCCCATCGGGCAAGGCGTGGCCTTTGACGGCAAGCTTTATTTCGACGGCGGATTGAACGCGGACTTTCGCTACAAATCCACTTCGTTCGATTACCGCGAACGTTTCAGCATCGCCGCCTGGGTTTACCCGGAAGCGGAAGAGAGCGGTTCGATTGTCACAAAGGTCAGCGATGCGCCGGCGGAAATCGAAAACGGTGTTCCGCGCGCCGAAGGTTACGGACTGTATTTCCTGCACGGCAAACTGCATTTCAATATGGTCTTTCGCTGGGGCGAAGACACGTTGCGCGCCGAAACCGTGAACGCCTTGCCGCTAAAACAATGGCATCACGTGGCGGTGGTGTTCGATGGAATGAAACAGTGGGAAGCGCGGCTGCGCATTTTCGTCAATGGCCAGGAAGCAAAGCTAAACTTCACGCAGCGCAATTTCTTTCTGCTCTTCGGCGGATCAAAAAATACTTTGAAGATTGGCGCGGGAGGCGGGCCGCAGTTTCGTTTCAAAGGCGCGCTGGATGAAATTCGGCTCTATGGTCGCGCGCTGTCGCCGGAAGAAATCGGCGCGCTGGCCTGCGCCGATTCGCTGGACAAGATTGCGGCGATTCCGGCCACGCAGCGTTCCGCCGCGCAAAACCTTAAGCTTCACCGCGCGTTTCTGGCCGATGCCGCGCCGGAGGATTTGAAACAGGCTCATCTGAAACTCGCCGAGTTGAAAGCACGCAAACAAGCCTTTGAAGACGACCTGCCGACATTGATGGTGATGGAGGAATTGCCGCAACCGCGCCCGGCCTTTCTGCTCAAACGCGGCGCTTACGATGCACCGGGCGAACAAGTCGAACGCGCGCTTCCGGCGACGCTTTCGCCGATGCCCGCCGATTGGCCGAACAATCGTTTGGGATTCGCGCGCTGGCTGGTCAGTCGCGAACATCCGTTGACGGCGCGCGTGGCCGTGAATCGGTATTGGCAAATGCTGTTCGGCGCGGGCCTGGTCAAAACCACGGAAGATTTCGGCGCGCAAGGCGAGCCGCCTTCACACCCGGAGTTGTTGGATTGGCTGGCCGTTGCTTTCAGGGACGGGGAGACGGAGGGACTGAGAGACGGAGGGACTGAGAGAGGACGAGACAAGTGGAATGTTAAAGCACTGCTGAAAAAGATCGTGATGAGCGCGACATATCGGCAGTCGTCAAAACAAAATCCGCAATCCAAAGGGATCCCCGCCCGCGCCACCGGTTCGAGCGGGCAAGGGAACCACAATCCGCAATCAATGGATTCGGAAAACCGTTTGCTGGCAAGAGGCGCGCGTTTCCGGCTGTCTGCGGAAATGATTCGCGATCAAGCGTTGTTCGTTTCCGGCTTGCTGGTGGAAAAACAGGGCGGCCCCTCGGTCAAGCCGTATCAGCCGGACGGCCTTTATAAAGACATGGCCTTTTCCGGCCTGACAGGCTATCAGCACGACAAAGGCGAAGGCTTATGGCGGCGCAGCCTCTACACGTTTTGGAAACGGACTGTGCTGTCGCCCGCGATGCAGGTTTTCGATGCTTCGGCGCGCGAATTCTGCACCGTGCGCGACACCCGAACGAACACGCCGCTGCAAGCCCTGAACCTGATGAACGATGTCACTTATCTGGAAGCCGCGCGTTTGCTGGCCGAACGAATGTTGAAAGCCGGCGGCACGACGCCGGAACAACGATTGACGTGGGCGTTCCGCTTGGCGCTGTCTCGCCCGCCGAACGAGCGTGAACTGCAAACCTTGTTGCGCAATCTGAATTCCCAGATGGAGGCATTCACGCGCCAACCGCAGGAAGCGGAACGTTTGCTGGCGGTCGGCGAACGGCGCAATGACGACAAACTGAATCGCGCGCAACTGGCGGCGTATGCGGCGACGGCGAGTTTGATTTTGAATTTGGATGAAGCGATTACGCGGCAATAGCGACGTTAGCGTTTGACGATGATGGCCAGGTTGTGGCGCAACCCCCAGGCAGTGTTAAAGCTTTGAAGCGGCAATACGCGCTCGCCTCTGAGCGGATCGAGAATAATTACGTATCGCTGAGTGAAACCAACAACCACCAGGGCGTGAATATCTTCAGTTCCGTCAATTGGCTCAAGATTGACAAAAACGATGGGGGAAAGACCGTCAATAGTCAGATTCTGCAACTCATCAAGCGTGAGGTTGTGTTTGGCTGTTCCGGCAAAGCCGAATTGGCGAGCGACATCCACGGCCATCAGCGCGTCAGTGCCGAAAGCGGGAGTGCAATCGCATCGTTCGCGCAATTCACTTTCGGGAACGTCAACCCCCAAACTCCCGAAAAGCATTCGCAAACAGGCCGGCACGCAGGAATAACGAGTTTCCTGTTTATGGAACGGGAGCTTCGATGGCATCACGGTGTTGTTCATAAAGTTTAAGCGCGGCAGCCTTCATTTCGGCCAATGGGGTGAAGGACACGATTTCTTCGGAAGTCTCGCTGACTAGAATTTCCCCGGTTTGTCCTACCGGGCCAATGATCGGATAGGCCAGCAAAACCGGCACACGCCAAACGCGCGCGTTTGAATCGAATGTCGGGTTGCTGCCCAGAAAGCGATCCGGCAGGTTGTAACTCAGAAACAGATTGGCGGCGGCTTGCGCTTCAAATGCGGTAATAGGTCGAAGTTGTGTTGCAATCATAGCGGCGGGATTTTAGCACCCGCCGAATTCTTCCCGCGAGCAATTCATTTTGGTGCGGGCAAAAACCTTGAGGAGAACAATTCAATGGATATAGCAGGAAAAGCCGCCGTCATCACCGGCGGAGGAACAGGCGTGGGACGCGCGACCGTGCTTGATCTGGCGCGGCGCGGATGCGCCGTGCTGGTCAATTACAGCCGCTCGAAAGACGACGCGGAGCAGACCGCCGCCGAAGCCGCCGCGCTCGGCGTCAAAGCCATCGCCGTGCAGGCCGATGTCGCCGAAGACGCGGATTGTCGCCGGATGATGGACGCTGCCGAACGCGAATTCGGGCGTTTGGACATTCTGGTCAACAACGCCGGCACGACCAGCTTCATCAAGCACGACGATCTGGAAACCGTGCAGCTTGAAGACTGGAACAAGATTTTTTCCACCAATCTGATCGGCGCGTTTCAATGCGCACGCGCCGCGCGTCGCTTGCTGGAAGCTTCCGGCAACGGCGAAATCGTCAATGTTTCCAGCATTGCGGGCGTGGCGGGCACGGGCAGTTCCATTCCCTACTGCGCTTCAAAAGCGGCGATGAACAACATGACCGTGACGCTGGCGCGCGTCTTTGCGCCGAAAGTCCGCGTCAACGCCATCGCGCCCGGCTTCATTGATACGCGCTGGCTGCAAAACGCCTTCGGCGAAAAATACGAAGAAGCGGTGCGCCAGCGCGAAGCCGCCATGCTGCTCGGCAAGGTGCTTCAGCCGGAAGATGTCTCGGCGGCGATTCTGGGCGTGATTACCGGTTCGGATTTAATGACCGGGCAAGTCATCGTGCTGGACAGCGGCATGCTGATTTCCAATTTCTCGCCTCGCTGAAACAGGAATGCAAAAAACGCGGTTTGATTTGTGGTTGTTGGCGCTGCTCGGTCTGGCGTTGACGTTCAGCTCATGGCGGCGCTGGCTGCCGCTTGATTTAACGGAAACGCTGGGTTTCGTAACGGGCGCGATCTGCGTGTATCTGGTGGTCAAGGAAAGCATTTGGAACTTTCCGCTGGGCATCGCCAACAACCTTTTCTTTTTGGTCTTGTTCGCGCGCACGCGGCTGTTTGCCGACGCGGGATTGCAGATTGTGTATATCGCGCTCGGCGTGCAGGGCTGGCATCAGTGGCTGCGCGGCGGCGTCAACCACTCGGCACTGCGCGTGACGCGGGCGTCGGCGCGATTGCTCGTTGTGCTGGGTTTGTTGATTGTGATTTGCACCGCCGGATTGATGGCGGTGTTGCGCGTAGCCAAAGGCTCCGCGCCGCTGTTGGATTCGTTCACCACCGTGCTCAGCCTGGCGGCGCAGCTTCTGCTGAACGGCAAGAAAATCGAAAACTGGTATTTCTGGATTGCGGCGGATGTTATTTACATCTGGCTCTACGTCTCGC
>CAZRXE010001305.1:0-2294 GCA_964603695.1 uncultured Heliomicrobium sp. | reverse complement strand
GGCAATCATTCAGTGACTCCTTCCGCATTGAATCCTGCGGACGGTTCCATCGGGACTTCAATTTTCAAGCTCAGCAACAAGAACGAAAGCGTTTTGCCGTGTGTGTCCAGATTGAGCGAATCGTTGACACCGCCGTCCAACACGTCTTCCAGCACAAAATTCATCGCGCCGAGTTTGGGCAGCACATACCGTCGCACCGAGGTCGGGCGGCGATGGCGGAATAATTCGGCGACGATTTCCTCTGTGACTTGTTCAATCAACAACGGAAACCATTTCGCTTCATAAGCGATCAAGCTGATGTTGGCCGTGCTGCCTTTGTCACCCGTGCGGCTGTGGGCCAGACGATGCAATTCAATTTGTCGTGTCGCAGGTTTCATCAATCCAGAAAAGAAAACGTCGCCGGAATCAATTCGCGCGGAACGAAGCACGAAACCGAATTGAGCCGTTGAGTGATTGTTGTCCGAACGCCGCCGCCGCCGGCCGGTCCGCAGGTGTAAAGCACGGTAACTTCGCGCGTTAGTCGTTCCGCCATCGAGCGGTTGTCGTGGACGCCCGCGACTCGCAAGCGAATGTCCAGCGCCTCGGTCGGCGGCAATTCCATCAACGCGTTGCCGTTATCGTCCGCAAAAACGCTCAACGAGCCGATCAAATCAAACCGCAATTTCATAGTGCCGCCGATTCTCCGCCGAATGATTTCCGCCGCCAGCCGAGCGCGCGCTTCGGCATTCGCCCCGGCATAAGAAATCTCGGCTTCGGCCAGCCAGCCGCCCGCAAAGCAAACCGTCGCTTTCAAGGTGTCCGGGCGTTTGTGTCCGCGCACGTTTGTGACGGCCACACGATTTTCGGCAAGTTCCGCAACTTCGGAGTTGGAAATGTCCGCAACCACATCCGGCGTCAGGTAGCTTGCCGGGTTGTGCAATTCGTAAAGCAATTGTTCTTTGACTGTGCGGGCGTTGACCACGCCGCCCGTCGCGTCAGCTTTGGTGATGACGAAAGAGCCGTCTTCGCTGATTTCGGCAATGGGAAAGCCCAAATTGTGCAAGTCCGGCACGTCCTTGAATCCGGGATCGGCAAAGTAACCGCCGGTGACTTGCGCGCCGCATTCCAACAAATGCCCGGCCATCGTTGCGCGCCCAAGCTTTTCCCAATCATCAGCGCGCCAGCCGAAATGAGCCATCGCCGGGCCGACCGTCAGCGAAGGATCAGCGACGCGACCCGTGACGACGACTTGAGCGCCTGCTCGCAAAGCGTCGGCAATCGCTTCAGCCCCCAGATAAACATTCGCGCTGACGATTTCGCGTTCGGCATCGGCCGGCTTCAAATACTTGCTCAGCAATTCGCGCCCGCGCGCATCGGATAAATCATCGCCTTCAATGACAGCGATGCGAACGTTGTTCAAGCCTTGCTCGGTGGCAATGCGCTGAATTAACCGAGCCGCCGCACACGGATTCGCCGCTCCGAAGTTGCCGACAATCGGAATGTTGTTTTCCAGGCAGCGGCGCAACACCGGCCGCACCATAGGTTCCAGCAAAGGCGCGTAACCCAATTCAGGATTCTTTCGCCGATCCAGTTGCGCCAGCGCCAGAGTGCGTTCGGCCAACATTTCAAAAATCAACACGCCCGCTTCGCCGCCGGCAATCATCGTTTCGACAATCGGCGCGGCGGCATCGGTTCGATCTCCGCCGAACCCCGCCGCGCAACCGATTAAAAGTATTTGTGGATTCACGCTATTTGAATGGAGGAATGCTGGAAGGCAGCCCAACGCGCATAAAGAATCGGGCAAAGGCTTGGGAAAAGTGCTCCAGGTAAGGCGATTTCAACCGCCAACGAGTACCTTGTTTTGCTGCGAGGTCTGAAATAAAACCAAATGGCAAACTATAGATTTCTCGAAAATCTACGACCAGCGATTCTCGGTTATTTGCAGGGTTGTTTGGGGAACCAAGCAAAATTAACCCTTCTCTGCGACCTTGGCGCACCACTTCCCATTGTCCTTTTTGCTTTATGGCCGAATTCAATGATTCAAACTCAGACAATGAGTAGATTGGACTGAGAGCAACCAGGCGAGCCTTTTGATTTTCCAGGTCACAGCTTTGCGTCAGAACGATCAAGTTGAAAATCTTTACTTCTACTTCGCTAACGTGCTCGCCATCTCCTACGATAGATTCAGGCATAAAGAGCGGGACAGGGCAATTGAGCAAATAGTCTCCCTGTCGTAAAACCCTCCCACTAACTTGTTCCCAAAAAGGTTCCATCACTGCGTTTATTCCGAAATAAGATCATCATCCAGTTCGTAA
>CAZRXE010001304.1:0-4004 GCA_964603695.1 uncultured Heliomicrobium sp. | reverse complement strand
GGCAGACCATTGCGAACAATGCGTTGGCGATTGTCGGCAACGCGACGACAGTCAATCCGGCGGGAGGTTATCTGACCTTCTGGCCGCAGGGAGCGGCGCAGCCATTGGTGGCGTCGTCAAACTTCGGGGCGGGTCAGATTTGGAACCGGCACTTCACGGTGGGCTTGGGAGCAAATGGGATGTTCAACATCTTCACGCTGACGCAGACGGATTTGGTTGTGGACGTGAGCGGCTTCTTCGCGCCGTAAACGGTTTACAGGGCGGTGCAGCGCAGGTTTCCTGTGCTGCACCGCATCGGTGTTGGGGAGTGATCGCTGTTCGTTGTGCCGCGCGTGAATGCAAACATTGGCAAGTCAGGCGACCGGTCGAAAAAGTAAATGTGCTCATCCTGCGGCGTGAGGGCACTTTTCGCTGCCAATCCATCAAACAGAAAAATGCGGGAAGGGAAATCGGTATTCTGATTTCCTTTCCCGCATTTTTGGTTTGAGCGCCTGATCGTGCGTGCGCCAACTCATGGTTGTTACGTTCAGCATCGTCAACAGCAAAGCGAGTTTTGGTTTGAAGTTCGGGCCTTGTTTAGATTCGCGCGAAAGTCTGGCCGGAGCCAGGTCGTTGTGTTACTTTTCTGGTCTGCCCACCAGTTCACTCTTATTGAGAACCGCAAGTTATGTCTTCGACTTCCTCCCACGACGTTACGCAGTGGTTGCAGCAATGGCGCAACGGCGATCAAAGTGCACTCGAACGCCTGATGCCGGCGGTTTACCAGGAGCTTTACAAGTTGGCGCATGCCTATCTGAACCGCGAACGCTCCGGCCACACCTTGCAGCCGACGGCCTTGATTCACGAGGCGTATCTGCGGCTCGTGGCGCAGAACATCGAGCAATGGCAGAACCGCGCGCATTTTTACGGCGTGGCGGCGCGCTTGATGCGGCAGATTCTGGTGGAACACGCGCGCAGTCACAGTGCGGGCAAACGCGGCGGCGGCGCGGCCAATCTGGCGCTGGACGAGGCGCTGGATTATTCAAAAGAGCAGGCGGCGGAATTGGTGGCGCTGGATGACGCTCTGACCGCGCTGGCTGCCTTCGACGGGCGCAAATGCCGCGTCATCGAATTGCGCTATTTCGGCGGGTTGAGCGTGGAGGAAACCGCCGAAGCGCTCGGCGTCTCGGTTCCCACTGTCGTGCGCGATCAGCGATTGGCGCAAGCCTGGCTGCACCGCGAATTGAGCCACGAGCCGGAACAATAGCCGATGGACAAAGAACGCTGGCGCAAAATCGAAGAGGTTTTTCAAACCGTTGCCGAATGCGATCCGGCGCAGCGCGAAGCCTGTTTGACGCGGCTATGCGACGGCGACGATGAATTGCGCCGCGAAGTCGAATCGCTGCTTGCGCACGAAGTCTTCGACACTTTCATCCAGCATTCGATTGAAGGCGCGGCGCGCGCCGTGGCGGCGACGACGAAACAGGATTTGATCGGCGTTGAACTGGGGCCTTACCGCGTGACGGAATTGATCGGCGAAGGCGGCATGGGCGCGGTTTACGCCGCCGTGCGCGACGATGGATTGTTCCGGCAGCGCGTGGCCATCAAGGTGGTCAAGCGTGGCCTGGATTCCGCGTTCGTATTCAGCCGCTTTCAAGCCGAGCGCCGCATCCTGGCCGCGCTCGATCATCCCAACATCGCGCGCATGCTCGACGCCGGTTCGACGCCGGACGGACGGCCTTATTTCGTCATGGAATTTATCGAAGGTCGTCCGCTCAACGAATATTGCCAAGCGCATCAGCTTTCCATTGCCGCGCGCATCGAACTCTTTAGCCGGATTTGCAGCGCCGTCCAATACGCCCACCAAAAATTGATCGCTCACCGCGACATCAAACCCGGCAATGTTCTGGTCAATCAGGAAGGCGTGCCGAAGCTGCTCGATTTCGGCATCGCCAAATTGCTCGATCCGGCGCAATCCGAAGCCGACCCGGCGCGCACCGCCACGATAATGCGGATGATGACGCCGGATTACGCCAGCCCCGAACAAGTGCGCGGCCAGCACATCACCACGGCGACAGACATTTATTCGCTTGGCGCGGTGCTTTACGAACTGTTGAGCGGCGTGCGCCCGCATCGCCTGGAAAGTTACACGCCGACGGAGATCGAGCGGGTCATTTGCGAAACCGAAATCGAAATTCCCAGTGTGGCCGGTGCGACAAGTCTGACCGGCAGTGATGCACTCAAACTCAGCAGGCAGTTGCGCGGCGATCTGGACAACATCGTGATGATGGCCATGCGCAAAGAGCCGGAGCGCCGTTATTCGTCGGTTGAACAGTTTTCCGGCGATTTGCGCCGCTATTTGGAAAAGCTCCCCGTCACGGCGCGTCCCGACACGCTTCGTTATCGCGCGGGCAAATTCGTGCGGCGACATCGGGCGGGAGTGGTTGCCGCCGTTTTGGTGACTGCCAGTCTGTTGGGCGGATTGATCGCCGCGAACTATCAAGCCCGCCGCGCCGAACGCCGTTTCCAGCAGGTGCGCAAACTGGCCAACACCTTTCTTTTTGAAGTGAACGGCGAAGTGCAGAAACTGCCGGGTTCGACCAAGGCGCGCGCGCTGATCATCAACACCGCGCTGGAATATCTGGACAATCTCAGCCAGGAAGCAGGCGAGGACGCCGTTTTTCAATTGGAATTGGCGCGGGCTTACGAAGGCGTGGGACAGATTCAGGGCTACCCTTACGATCAGAATTTGGGAGACAGCGCCGCTGCGCTCGTCAGTTTTCAAAAAGCACTGGCGATTTATCAACATCTGGCCGATGGCAATTCAGCCGATCAAAAGTTATGGGAGTCGCTGGGCAATATGCATTTGAAAATAGGCGTGCTGCACAACGATTCCGGCCAGGCCGCCGAAGCCGAGCGCGGTTTTCGCAACGCCTTGCGCGTAATCGAAACAATGCAGGCCGCGAAGATGGAGCCGGACATCGGGCTTCTTACGTCTACGCATTACCGTATGGGCGAACTGGCGCGGCTGGCCGGTGACTTGACCGCCGCGTTACAAAGCCAGCGGCGTGGATTGGAATTGGCGACTGATTACGCCGCGCGACATTCCGGCGATGCCGCCAACCAGATTCTGGCGACAGGCCAGGCGCGCTTGGCAGGCGTGCTGCTGCGCTCCGGTGAACTGGAAGCCGCGCTGGAAAGCTATATGCAGGCACTGCGCATTTATCAGGATTTGGCCGATCGTTTCCCTGACAGCGAGGGGATTCGACGCAATCTGGCTTCACGGTTTGAAGCTGTCGCCGACGTGTTGGGCGACCCGGACGATTTGAATCTGGGGCGTCCGCAGGAGGCTTTGGAGTATTACCGCAAGTCGCTGGCGATTGCGGAAGAGTTGGCGGAACGCGACCCGAACGACGCGCAGGCCAAACGCAATCTGGCGCTGGCGCAGCTTTGGGTGGCCAAAATGCTGCGCGACTCCGATCCAGTGCCCGCCGCTGCACTGTATCGAAAAGCCCTGGTCATTGAGCAAACCCTTTCTCAAACCGCGCCGCGCAATTTTCAATTCCGCCACGAACTGGCGCTGGCGCAAAGAGGTTTGGGCATCGCACTCGGCCAATTGGGCCAATCGCAGGAATCGCTTTTTTATTTGCGCCAAGGGGCGGAATTGCAAAAAGCCAATTTCGAGCAACACCCATCACGAACCTGGTTGCACCGCGCCTGGCGCAGAACGCACGTCGCCATCGGCAATGTGCTGCTTCGCCAAAAAGATTTTTCCGGCGCGCTGGAGAGTTTTCAGCAGGCGAATGCAATCAATCAGCAGTTGCTGGCCATTCATCCGCGCGACCCGCATTTGCGCCGGGATCGCGCCGACGGCTTTGCCAATTCGGCTCGCTTGAATCAGGCGATTGCCGAACGAACGCAGCTTCCGCGCGAGCAACGACTCGCCGCCGCGCGCGAAGCCTTGGCCCAATATCAAACCAACCTGCAATTGTGGGAGGAATGGTTGGCGGAAGGGCTGGCGCTGC
>CAZRXE010001303.1:0-7001 GCA_964603695.1 uncultured Heliomicrobium sp. | reverse complement strand
CAGGCTTCGTCCACGGGTTGCAGGCGGCGTTCAACCAGCAGCGGAACCAGGTCGTAAGTCACCGGCCCCATTCGCGCGTCCTGATGGTCAATGATGCGAAGTTCGCCGCGCGCATCCACCATCAGGTTCATGGCGTGGTAATCGCGATGCGTCAACGCGCGCGGGCGCGCCGCGAGTTCAACGGCGATTTCGCGCAGGTCACGTTTAATTGCTTCTTCTTCCTCGGCGGTGAATTTGTGTTGTCGGTAGCTGCCGAAGAAATGATCGAAGAAATAGTTCAGTTCCCAGGAAAGTTTGTCTTCATCAAAGGCCAGACGACTGGCGACGGAATCCATCGTGTAAGCCAACGCGGTCGCCGCTTGAATTTGCGCGATGAATTCGATGGAGCGATGAAGCATCTGCTGAGCATCCGCCGCGTTGCCTCTGTCTTCCGCGTCGCCCAACCATTGGGCCAAGCTCATATCGCCCAGGTCTTCTTGCAGGATGATGCCCTCAGTTCCGGCGGCATCAAGGATTTTGGGGACGGGCAGATGGGCGTGTTCAAACAGCTTCGTCACATCCAAAAAAGAATTGTCCATCGGATTGAATGGCGACGGATACAGACTGACAATCAGTGTCTCTTGCGGCGCTTGCGCCGTTGCTATGCGGTAATACTTGCGCGCGGAAGCGTCCGGCGTCAGCGTTTGAAAGCGCACGTCTTCGACCGCAATGCCGAAGTACCGCGCGGCGTAGCTGACGACGCGCTTTTCGCTCAGCCCACCGGTTGTTTTGGCCATCGCGCCCGACTGCATGACAGGCGCGGAAAAAGTATCGAGTGAATTGGCAATCATAATTTTGGTCAGTCCTGTTGGCGGGCAAGCCGGCTTGTCGTTGATGGAGTTTTACAACAGGGGTAGGCGCTTATGAAGCTTCCTCGATCTGTTCGGACTGCCCGCAATCGTCAAACGTTAAACAGCGCACGTAAGGGATGGCGGATGGTAGCATCAGCCGAAAGCGACGACAAGATTTTCGCCCGCGACACTGGCCGGCAAGGCTTTTTCCGGGCGTTCGGCAGCGGCGGCGGCATCGGCGCGAAAGATCACCGCGCGATGAAAAGCCGTTCCGGCGGGAATCGTCACGTCATCGCCGACAATGCATTCCGTCAACTTGGCTCCGGCTTCGACGCGCACTCGTTTCCACAACACCGAACGGTGGATTTCGGCGCTGCCGTCAATTTCGCAGCCTTCGTCCATCACGGTGTCGCGGCCTTCGCCAGCGAGAAATTCCAGGCTGATGTCCAGATAGCGCGGAATCGTGCTCAGTTCGCGCCACAAACTTCCGGCGTCGGCCACGTGCGCGGCAATGACTTTGCCGTCGGCCATCGCCTTCGGATACACATCGCGCACCGAATCCGAAAACACGCCGCGCGGAATGTAGTCGAAAATCGCAGGCTCCATCAGGTGGATACCGGTGAACATCAAGGGAGATTGCGGATTGCGGATTGCGGATTGCGGATTGTCTGCTTTTGGAAATCCGGCAAACTCCACAATTTTGCCGTCGGCGGTGATTTTGACTTCGCTGAAGCGTTCGAACTTTTGATTGGGAAGCAAAACCAGAGTGGCCAGCGCCTGCTTTTGGCGATGGGTTTCGAGCGCGGCGGCGAGGTCAATGTCGGTAATGATTTTGCCGTTGATAACAACGAAGGTTTCATCGCTTAATTGGTCGCGGACGTTATCCAGCGCGCCGGACGTGCCGAGAATCTCTGGCTCTTCAACGGAGTAATGAATTCGCACGCCGAAGCGCGAGCCGTCGCCGATCTGCTCGCGGACGGATTCCGGTTCGTGATGAAGATTGATGATGACGTCTTCAAATCCGTAGCGGCGCAGGTAATCAATCGTGAAAGCGATTAGCGGGCGGTTCAAAAAAGGGATGGCCGGTTTGGTGCGGCCAATGGTCAGCGGCCATAAACGAGTGCCGAAACCTGCGGCCAGAATCATTGCTTTCATAGCTGGTGGTTGATGGTTGGTGATCGGTGGTTGGTTTGCCACTAATCACCTGAAAAGGTCATGTCTTGAAGCGGCTTGTCTTGCTGTTGGCAATGTGCCGCTTGCAGCGCCAGGTAGCTTTCCAAAATGTAATCCTTCGGCTCGATGCCGAGCAGTTTGACGGCTTCGGCGATTGCGTCTTCCTCGCCTTCCAGTTCGATGAAATTGCCGATGGGCGTTTCGTCGAACATCACGTGCAACGTTGCTCCGCCGGGCAGCGAGGCGCGAAAAACGGTTCGATACTTTTGATAACGAAACCAACTGTTGAAACCCAATCGCTCGAAAAGAGCCAGCGTGCTGGCTGGATCGTTGAGCGCGGTTTCGATTTCCAGCCGCTGTTTGAACTGCGTGGCAGGTGCATCGGGCGCGGGCTTTTCTTTGTAAGTCAGCGAGCCGGTTTCGCCGGATCGGCGAACGCGCAAGATGGCCGGTTTTTGCCGGAGTTTTTCATCCGCCGTGTCGAGCAGGAAGTTGTCTTCAAAATGGCGTGCGGTTTCGAGTTGCAACGCCAACCCGGCGCGCGTCAGCGGCTCAATGTCGTCAAGGCGCAGTTTGACTTCGATTTCGTGAGTATTGGTTGCGGCCATAGTTTGCGTCAGGCGACTTGGTTTGCCAGGTAATCCGGGTTGAGATCGAACGTACCGGGCGAGACTTTGCGAAAGCGTTTGCTGCGGCTCAGCGAAACGGCCAGCGTAATCAATTGGTGCTGGCCGCGAAATTCAAAGCCTCCGGCGGACAAACGACGATAAAGTTCGCTGACGTGCAGCGGGCCGTTGGCTTCGCGCAAAACGATGGTCGCGGCCTGGGGAATGCGGAAATCCGTGAAGCGCACGTTGCCGGCTTTTTCGGATTGTTCCAGCCGGGCGACTTCAGCTTCGATGTCCGCGTCCACTTTCTGATCGGCGGTTTGAAAGGAAGAAGATGTTTGCGGACCGGACGGATTCGGATTGAAGCTGTGTGCAATCGAACGATGATCGAAGATCGGCGGATAAACGGTTTGTGGCGATTGCTGATTGAGTGTCGGAAAAAGCATTTGCAGCAAGACCTGCTCCGTTTGTTCGATGATTGGATCAAGCGAGCCGAGTTGCGACCGCAACGAGGCCGATTCGGCTTCGAGTTCAGCCAGTCTTGCCTGAATTTTCCGTTTGGCTTCGCGGTTTTCGCTCAGCGACCGTTGAAGCGCAGCCAATGCCGTGTCGTTCATAACTCTGGAAACTCCCGACTGGAAATTATCTGTCGCGCTCAATGATGTATTGCGCGATGTCCGTCAGCGCGCGCCGGTACGGATTGTCGGGGAAGATTTTCAGGACTTCCTGAGCGCGAGCGGCGTAAGAATAAGCCTCCTCGCGGGCTTTTTCCAATTCGCCGCATTCGGCCAAAATCGCCAGCACTTCGCGGGCGCGGACGGTCTCGCCGGGCGGTTCTTCCATCGCCGCGCGGACGTGCGAAATCACTTGCGGATGCGAACGCAGCAAACGAATCAACGGCAGCGTGACTTTGCCTTCGCGCAAATCGCTCAGCACGGGCTTGCCCAGCTTTTCGACGTTCGAGGTGAAATCCAACAGATCGTCCACCAATTGAAACGCGATCCCCAGGTTCAAACCGTAATCGGCCAACGCCTTTCGCTGTTCCAGCGTCGCGCCGCGTATGATTCCACCGACGCGGCAACTGGCGCTGAACAGATAGGCGGTTTTGCGCGTGACGATTTCCAGATGCTGCTCTTCAGTGATGCGCGTATTGCCGATCAAGGTCAGTTGGATCAATTCGCCTTCGGTCATTTTGCGCGTGGCTTCGGTCAGGGCGTCCAGAATGTCCAGGTTGCGTTCGCGCAGTGCGGTTTCAAACGCGGACATATACAGCCAGTCGCCCATCAACACTGCGGTTTCGTTGCCCCACTGCGAAGACACCGCGCGACGTCCGCGACGTACTTCCGCGCCGTCAATCACGTCGTCGTGAACCAGCGTCGCCGTGTGCAGAAATTCCATCACCGCCGCCATGCGGATGACGGAATGATCCATTTCCTCACCGAAGATTTTGGCCGAAAGCACGACCAGCGCCGGGCGAACGCGCTTGCCGCCGGTCTGATGCAAGTATTGCCCGATGTGAGCGATGATTTGAATGTTGGAGCGCGCCTGCCGCTCGAACTCTTCCTCAACCGACTGCATTTCGCGGGAGATCAAGCTGAAAATTCGTCCGGCGGTGGAAACGGTCTCGCGCTGGTAGGGTGCTGTAACTTGTTTTGCCATAGTCTTGGGTTGTCCGTTGTCCGTTGTCCGTTGTCCGTTGTTCGCTTTCAAACAGCGCCTGACAACTGACAACCGACCACTGACCACCGACAACTGCCTCAATTCGATCTGTAATTCGTAAACTGCATATCAATGCCGAAATCGTGTCCGCGTAAAGCGGCGATGACTTCCTGCAAAATGTCCCGGTCTTTGCCGGCCACGCGCACCAAATCGCCCTGGATCGAAACCTGTACTTTCAGCTTCGTGTCCTTGATGTATTTGACGATTTCTTTGGCTTTGTCCTGTGGAATGCCTTGTTGCAAGGTGATTCGCTGCCGAACGGTTCCGCCTAGCGCCTGTTCGATCTTGCCGTAAGTCAGCCCTTTCAGCGGAACGCCGCGCTTGACGAATTTCGATTGCAGGATGTCGTTCAGGCTTTTCAGCTTGTACTCGTCATCCGAAGTCAGAATGATCGCTTCCTGCGCTTCCATTTCGATGTTGCTTTTGCTGCCTTTGAAATCAAAACGGGTCTGCACTTCTTTCAACGCCTGGTTGATGGCATTGACGACTTCCGTGTGCTCAATGTTTGAAACAATGTCGAATGTGTTCTGCTGCGCCATAATTCACAAACCTTCCGAAGCGAGCGTAGCTTTGCAATTGGAAGCTTCTGTTTACCCCAATTCACAATACAGCCAAAGTGTCGCCTGCCCGTGAAGGATCGGTCAAATAAGTATCACGGACGGCAGCCACGGCTGCTCATGTTTTGCTCAAAGCTTGTTTCGCGTTGGTATTGCCTGCAAGTTCTCTGTTGAAGACAGGGGGGGAGTTGTACCCTGACGTGAAATCCATTGTCAATCCGCGCATAAGCCGGGCAATTTGAAGAGGCGGCCAAAATTGGCGCTGGTCACGCGCCCGATTTCTTCCAAATCGGTCTGTTTCAATTCCGCCAATTTCCTGGCCGTTTCCAGGACAAAAGCCGGTTCGTTGCGTTTGCCGCGATGCGGAATCGGAGCCAGAAATGGACAATCGGTTTCGATCAACAATTTTTCCAGCGGCACGCCGCGCGCCACATTGCGCAACTCTTCGGCAGTTTTGAAAGTCAGCACGCCGGAAAAGGAAATGTGAAATCCCATCTCAAGAGCGGCATCGGCCAGCCGCTGTGTGCCCGTGAAACAGTGAATGATGCCGCCGATTTCCGCTCCGCCGCTCGCGGCCCAGGCTTCGCGCAAAATGGCTATGGTGTCGTCTTCGGCATCGCGAGTGTGAATAATCACCGGCATTTGCCGCGCAAGCGACAGTTCAAGCTGCCGCCGAAACACGCGCTGCTGCACCGGGCGCGGACTGTGATCGTAGTAATAATCCAAACCGATCTCGCCCCAGCCGATGACTTTCGGATGGCGGCTGTAGTCGAGAAAGGTCTGTTCCAGCGCATCGTCGTAGAGGCTGGCTTCGTGCGGATGCAAACCGACGGCGGCGTAAATGAACGAATGCTCTTCGGCCAGCTTCACCCCCGGCGCAAGCGAACCTTTGCCTACATCGCTGCCCGCAATTTCCAGCATGAATTCAACGCCCGCCGCCCGCGCACGAGCGATGACTTCGGCGCGGTCGGCGTCGTAATTCCTAGCGTCCAAATGAGCGTGAGAATCAATGAACATCAAATTTTGACCACCAGTTTGCCGATGTTGGTTCCTTCAAACAGCTTGTTGAGCGCCATCGGCGCGCCTTGCAAGCCGTCTACTTCATCAATGCGGTATTTGATTTTGCCTTCCATCAGCCATTTGCCGAGTTCGGTCATGCACTCCATTGCGCGCGGCGCGTAATCCAGCACGATGAAACCTTCGATGCGGGCGCGTTGCACCAGCACGTTGGCGAAATTGTACGGGCCGGGAACGGGTCCCGTGGCGTTGTAACCGGAAATCAATCCGCAAAGTGCAATCCGCGCGCGCAAATTGATCTGCGCCAGCACGGCATCCATGATTTCGCCGCCGACGTTTTCAAAATCTATATCAATGCCGTTCGGGCAATGCTTTTTCAACGCCTCATAAACGTTTTCGGTTTTGTAGTTGATCGCCGCGTCGAAGCCGAGTTCGTCCACAATCCACCGGCATTTGTCGTCGGCTCCGGCGATGCCGACGACGCGACAGCCTTTGATTTTGCCGATTTGCCCGACCAGCGAACCGACCGCGCCCGCCGCCGCCGAAACCACCAATGTTTCGCCGGGTTGAGGTTTGCCAATATCAAGCAAACCGAAATACGCCGTCATCCCGATGTGGCCGAACAAACCGAAATGCGCCGTCAGCGGCACGCCGGGCAGATTGGGAAGCGTGTTCAAGCCTTTGCCGTCGCTGACGGCGTATTCCTGCCAGCCCAACAAGCCCGTCACGTAATCGCCTTCCTTGAAGTTTGGATGGCGAGATTCTTCGACCACGCCGATGGTTCCACCGCGCATGACTTCGCCGATTTTGACGGCGGGCAAATACGTGTCGCGGGTGGCCCACATCCGCATTGTCGGGTCGAGCGAAAGATAAAGATTGCGCACCAGAATCTGGCCGTCCTGCAATTCCGGCACGGCGGTTTCCACCCAGTTGAAATCCGTTTCCTTGATTAAGCCTTCGGGCCGCGCGGCCAATTGCCATTGATGATTCACTTTGTTTGTCATGGTGATGTCCTCCTGTTGAGTCAGTACCTCGAGCGGTAGCGAGCGAATAGTTTGTGATGTAACCGCTATTATGAGAGCAGCGCTCGCTACCGC
>CAZRXE010001302.1:0-3281 GCA_964603695.1 uncultured Heliomicrobium sp. | reverse complement strand
TTCATCAACGGCGAGGAGATCAAGGAACCTTATCTGGACACGGAATTCCTTTCGCGCGATTCGTTGCCAACGCCGACTCGCGTCAAGGATCATCATTACTTTGTGATGGGCGACAATCGCCGAAACAGCAGCGATAGTCGTTACTGGGGACTGGTTCCCGAAAAGTACATTTATGGGCAGGCGATTTTTCGTTATTACCCGTTCACGCCGTTTGAGCGTGTCGGAAAACTTGAGTAAAAAGTTGCGGCAGAAAAAATCCCTGAGTTCAAAACGGATGTAAGTAAAAAGCGCGGCGGCGCAAGCTGTCCGCGCTTTCTCGTATCTTCCGGGTCGTATTCTACGCTGATTATGTTCACCAATTTCCGCCTCTTGTGTGCATTGCTCTGGCAGCCGGTTTCGGCGGTCAGAACGTTGCGTGAACGTGCGCCGGTGGTGTTTGCGGTTGTGGCGGCCTGGGTGGCGGCCTGGGTATATTCGATGGTGGCGGTGGTGATGGCCAGTTATGTGCAGGCGGGCGGCAAATTGCAGACGAACGCGGCGCTGGGATCGGCGACTTATGGAGCGCGGTCGTTTTTGGCGGCGGCATTGATCGGCAATTCCATTCGCGCGGCGATGACGGCATTTATGATCGTGCTGTTTATTGCCGTCATTTATGTTCCGTTTGTGATTTTGATCGCCAACCTTTTTGAGCAACGGGCGAGCTTTTCGTTGGTCGTTCGGGAAGAGTATCCGGCAATGGCGTCTTGCGCGTTGCTGTCGTTAGCGGTTTCGCTGTTGGCCACGATGTTGCCGGCGGTGTTGATCGGTTGGCAGAGCACCTGGTTGCAGAGCGACGCGGTGATTGGGTATTTCGTCTTGGTAGTGATGATTCCGCTGCCGATTTTTGCCTGGCTGATGACGCTGGTGACGGGAACGATTTTTCGCGCAGGGTGGGTGGCTGCGGGCGGGACGGTGCTGTTGTCACTGCTCTCGTTGATAGTCATGCCGCTATTCATTGATGCAACTTCGTTTGTTTGCGCCTCGCCGATTTTAATGATACTGCTGTTGTTTTTGCTTCGCGACCGGGTGGACGATTTCATGCGGTCGCAGCACTCGCGGCAATCTTTCAAACAGAATTTGCAAGCGGCGACGCTCAATCCGGCAGATGCTTCGGCACACTACAATCTGGCGTTGCTTTATCAGCAGCGCGGCGAACTGGACGCCGCCATCGGTTCGTTTCAGCGCGCGATTGAAATAGATGCGAACGAAACCGACGCGCATTACCAGCTTGGGCGCATTGCGCGCTGGCAGAATCGGTTGACTGAAGCTGTTCAGCATTTTGAAATCGTCGTTCGGCAAGACCCCGCGCATGGCCATCATGAAATCTGGCGCGAAACGGCGCTGGTTTATTACGCCGCCAAGCAGTACCCGGACGCGCTGGCGATGTTCGACAAGTTTTTGGAAGGGCGGCAATCCGACGCGCAGGCGCGTTATTGGCGCGGGATGACCTTGTTCCATCTGGGGCGGAGCGCCGAAGCAGAAACGGAAATGCAGGCTTGCATCGAATCAGTGAAATCCGCGCCGGCTTACAAATATCGTACAGAGCGCCAATGGCTGCATCTGGCGCAGAACTTTTTACGCGAAAGACAATCTTGAATCAGTACCGCGACCGTTAGGAAGCGGGCAAATCTCAAATTTGAAATTTTCAGCAATGAGCAAAGAAGCAATCCTTGCATTGGAAGATGGTCGGACGTTTCGCGGACGCGCCTGGGGCGCGGAAGGCGAACGCACCGGCGAAATCGTGTTCAACACTTCAATGACCGGCTATCAGGAAATCCTGACTGATCCGTCTTACGCCGGACAGATCGTGACCATGACCTACACGCAAATCGGCAATTATGGCGCGAACCTGGAAGATGTTGAATCGCGCCGTCCGTTTGCCGAAGGCTTTGTCGTGCGCGAATTTTCTGAAGTCACCTCGAACTGGCGCGCTTCGATGTCGCTGGATGAATACCTGAAGCGGCACGGCATCGTGGGCATTTCCGACGTGGATACGCGCGCGCTCGTCCGGCACATTCGCGAAAAGGGCGCGATGCGCGCCTGCATTTCTTCGGTGGATTTGGACGAAGCCAGTGTCGTGGCTAAAGCGCGTCGTGCGCCGGAAATGCTGGGGCGCAATCTGGTGGACGAGGTTTCCTGCGGTGACGCTTACGAATGGTCTAGTATCAAGGACGAACAAAAAACCTTCGATCCGCTGTTTGGCTTCGAGCCTGCCAGCCGACTTGCGCCGGACGAAGAGCCGTTTCGCGTGGTGGCGTATGACTTCGGCGTCAAGTATTACATCCTGCGCTATCTAGCCGCTGTCGGTTGTCAGGTGACGGTTGTTCCCGCGCGGACTTCGGCAGACGACGTGCTGGCTTATGCGCCGGACGGCATCTTTCTTTCCAATGGGCCGGGCGATCCGGCAGCGCTGCCGGAAATCGTCGGCGAAATCAAAAAGCTGCTTACCGCCGCGCCTGTGTTCGGAATTTGTTTAGGGCATCAGATTTTGGGACTGGCGTTTGGCGGGCAAACGTTCAAACTCAAATTCGGGCATCGCGGCGGCAACCAGCCGGTCAAGGATCAGCGCACCAACCGCATCGAAATCACTTCGCACAATCACGGCTTTGCGGTTGACCCGGAAAGTTTGAATCCGGACGAAGTCGAACTGACGCATTTCAACGTGAACGACGGCTGTCTGGAAGGTTTTCGCCATCGCCGCCTGCCGGTGTTTTCGGTGCAGTACCATCCCGAAGCCGGTCCCGGCCCGCACGATGCAACGTATCTGTTCGACGAATTCATCGCCAACATGCGCGCGCGCCGCCGGCAGTTGAAAGAGATTGTTCAAGTCACTGTCTGAAAATTTTAGGGGGTGATGCGAGATCCCTCACCTTTTGAAGGAACCTGTCCAAATCGTTATCTGCCCTCGCCCGCGCGATAGCCGGGTCGCGCGCGAACAACGGTGTCTTTGCGAGAAGTCCTGACTTGAATCTTGCGATATTTGCCATCCCGCGCGGTATTTGTCGGGTAATAGCCCAACAAATACTGATTCCTCAGCTCTCCGGCAATCCTGGCAAACGCATCCGGCAAATCCGACAGCGTATCCGCGCGGAAACGCTCGCCGCCGGAAACGCTCGCCAATTCCTTCAGATAACGATCCGCCTCGCGATAAGCGTTATCAAGCATCGCGTCTACGCCATCCATGGGCGCACGCCGTGAATTCGCCGGGTCGTTCGGGTTATTTGGGTCATGCGGGTCATTTG
>CAZRXE010001301.1:0-2057 GCA_964603695.1 uncultured Heliomicrobium sp. | reverse complement strand
CATTCTGGCTTCGACGGTAATGACGCCGATCTGGGGCAAGGTGGCGGACGTGATTGGGCGGCGTCCGGCAATGTTCGGCGGACTGACGCTGTTTGTGATTGGCTCGGCACTGTCGGGCGCGGCGCATTCGATGCCGCAGTTGATCGTCTTCCGCATCATTCAGGGCCTGGGCGCGGCGACGATTTTTCCCGTCGGCATGACCATCGTTTCCGATTTGCTGACGCTGGAACAGCGCGCCAAAACCATCCCGATGTTCGCCGGAATGTGGGCGCTGGCCGGATTGATCGGCCCGGCGATTGGCGGTTACTTGACCAAATATTCGCCCTGGTCTTGGCGTTCGTGTTTTTATCTGATCATTCCTTTCGGTTTGCTCGCCGGCGCAATGATCTGGTGGGCTTACAGCGAAAAGTTCGAGCGGCGAACGAACATCGCCGTTGATTACGGCGGCGTGGCGACGCTTTCCGCCGCGCTGGTCTTGCTGCTGCTGGTCATTGAACGCGGCGTGGAATTTTCGTGGCCGGTGAATCTGGCGGCGCTGTTGGTCTGCGCTGTACTGTTCTTTTTGTTCGTCCGCATCGAACGAAAACATCCCGAACCGCTATTGCCGCTGGATTTGTTTCGCAACCGCATGGTGTCGGTGACGATGCTGCACGGATTCTTCGTGATGATGGCGCTGATCGGCGCAATGTCGTTTTTGCCGCTGTTCGTGCAAGCGGTAATCGGCACGGACGCCGCCGAAGCCGGCAGAGTGTTGACGCCGTTGATTCTGCCCTGGGTGGCGACTGCGATCATCGGCGGGCGATTGATTATCCGCTTCGGTTACAGGCCGCTGGCGCTGACCGGAATGGCTTCCATGCTGATCGGTTCCTGGCTGCTGGCGCACGTTTCCACCGCGACGACGCGCAGCGGGCTGACGCTGAACGTCATCTTTCTTGGCATCGGCGGCGGATTGACCGTGGCAACCTTGCTGCTGGGCGCGCAACACAGCGTTTCACGAACACAAATGGGGGTGGCCACCGCCAACGTCCAATTCGCCCGCAGTATCGGCGCTGCTTTCGGCACGGGCGCAATGGGAGCGCTAATGAATTGGCGATTGCACGATCTGCTGATCGGCGCGCCGGCGGAACTGGCCGGCATGGCCAATCGCAACGAAATCGGTTCCCTTGTCCAGCCGCAAACTCGTGCGGCGCTTTCACCGTCGGCAGCGGCTTTTTTGCAAAACGCGCTGGCCGGTTCGCTGCGCGCTGCCTTTTGGGTGATTTTCGCCGCCATTGCCGCAGCCACAGTTGTTTCCCTGTTCATTCCCGGCGGCAAAGCCCACGATCTGGCACATCAGGAACATCAAAAAGACGAAGCGACCGAGGCTGCTCCAACAGGCGTGGCCGAATTTTGAGACGAACCAAAGAAAATCAAAAAAAGTGCTAACAAACCGTCCAGTCGCATCGTTGATTCCGGCGCGACCAAAACTTCAAACAATCAACAAGGAGAAACACAAATGAACTCGAAATCCGGCAGAATGATCTTTCTGGCCTTGCTGCTTTCAACCTTCGCGACCATCAACACCATCGCCCAAACCAAACAACCCAATCTGTCCGGCACCTGGAAAATGAACGCCGAGAAAAGCAAGTTTGAACAAGGCGGCCCCAGCGAAATCACCATCAAAATTGACCACAAGGACGCCTCTTTGACTGAGGCTCTGATGCTTGTCACCGGCGGCGGCGATCGCACTGTCGAAGCGAAGTACACCACCGACGGCAAGGAATCCACTCAGGACGTGATGGGCGCAACCGCGCAAACCTCCGCCAAATGGGACGGCGACGCCCTGCTGATTGACTGGAAAATCGAAGGTGCCAGTTTCAGCCGCAAAATCTCTCTTTCCGCCGACGGCAAAACAATGACCATGATCGTCAAACAATCCAGTCCCGACGGCCAGTCCGCCACCGACACCGTCGTCCTGGAAAAGCAGGAAGCCAAAAAATAGCGTTTTCCATTCCACCGGCTTTTTTTCCAAAGCCGGCAAAGCGGGCGTCAAGCACAGGCTTGACGCCCGCTTTTTC
>CAZRXE010001300.1:0-2013 GCA_964603695.1 uncultured Heliomicrobium sp. | reverse complement strand
CCGCATTTCAATCGGCCCTAAATGCGAGTGACGTTCGTTGATGAGTTTGTTGGCGACGTCGCGGACGACTGGCGCTTCAGCCCAGGTCTGTGGTTCTGCTGGTTGCATAGCTCTCCTTGTGGATAGTCGGGACAAAACCGGGACAAAAATTGTCGTGGTTTGCTCGTGAGTATTGAGGCTGATGGCTTGAGATGCGCAATCTAAGCCGTTGAATTGATTTGGGTTTAGGAAGGAGTGTAAAGAAGTGAAAAAGCTGGGAGGGGTTCGAGTCCCCCCTTCGGCATTCTTTTTCTTACACTCCGTAATTTGCATAAGTCGTTTAGTTACGCCGATTTCCTGAAAGGCAGGACGTCGGCGTTTTTGTTGTCGGGACAAGACCGGGACGAAACTGGCACGGAATTGCCAGCCAGGCTTTGCACGGCGTCCCGCAGGTGCTGCGACGAGGTGCGAGCGTAAATCGCCGTCGTCTTGATATTGCTATGCCGGGCCGCCGCCGCGACGGTGAAAGCATCGTAGCCGTTTTCCAGCATGCGCGTGACGAACGTGGCCCGCAGGTCGTGAAAGTGGAGGCCGCTAATGCCCGCCTCCTGGCATACCTGCGGAAAGGTGTCCTTGATCCAATCCACGCCCAGGAATACGAGTTGATTGAATTCGTATTGGCGCAGGTCAATGGTTTTTGCCAACGACTGCGTGATGGCCTCGTTCATCGGCACCGAACTGTTGCCGGTTTTGCCGTCGCGAATCAGGATCAACCCGCGCTCGAAATCCAAATCGCGTTTTTGCAGACGCAGGATTTCGCCTTTTCTGAGACCCGCTTGTAGTGCAAACGTGACCGCTAGCGCGAGCATCCGGCGGCGGGGGGAATTCAGTCGTTCTTGCAAACGACGTTCTTCCTCGTGGTTCAGTACGCGGTCACGCGGCAATTCCCGCAGGGCGGTAATGCCGCGCGCCGGGTTGGTGCTGAGTACGTGATAGTCCACCGCCAGTTGCAACACCTTTTGTAGCACTTCCATCATCCGATTGAGCGCGATGTTGGAATCGGTGGTGCCGTATTGGTTCTCGCGCTGTTTGCGATGCGACTGAAAGGACAAGCAGAGGAAATTATCAATCTCGCTGAGTTGATACTTCCCGAAATACTCGACCAATTGCGCGCAGCGCCAGCGTTCGGACTTGACCGTCGAAGCCGCTTTCACGGTGGTGATATGCGGTAAATAAAACTGATTGACAAAGAGCGAGAACAGATCACTGGCCAGGGGGACGACGCGGCCATCGGGCAGCCGTTTACGTGCCACTGGGGTGTCTGAGGTTAGGGATTGATGTTGAGCCAGCAGTTCCGCGCGTTTTTGTGCGCCGAGATGGATGGCCGCTTTTTTGCTCCGCACTGATTTCGGGCAGTTGCCTCGGAATCGCTTTCCGTGGAGGCGAATAAACTCCTCGTCGTGAATGCTGTAGCGATAGCAGTTGAGATCGTTACGCCAAGAGGCGGTTATCATAATGAAACCTCCTTTGGCTTAGATTGCGCGGGGAAAGCGTACACCGTTGCCGAAGGGGTGGGCAAGGCGTTCCGCCGCTTGAGCCAGGCATTCACTTCCGGCCAAAAAAATCGCAGCTTGCCGCCTTTGCGCGACTGTAGGCAGGGAATGTCGGTTTGTTTCACCCACAGGCGGATGCGCCGCACAACGGTGGCTTGCGCCTCATTCTTGGTGCGTAATTTCTCCGCAAGTTCGGTAATCGTGAGAATCACTGCTGTTCGCTTTCTTTGACTAATTGACGCGCGTACGCTTTCGGACTGGGATCGCTTGGTAAATGAAAGATTGCATCTTTGCTGCTTTCGCCAAGATGGTCGTCGCCTAAAATTCGCCCTATCGCGGAGGCGCAGGTGTTGATGATGTCATCGGCGATGCGTCCGATTTCGATTAACTTTGCGATGGCGGCAGTTTTTTCTTTTTTTGTCATATTAGCCTCCGCTTTTCGCCGGGTTCGTAGATGTGAATAAAAACAGGCCCATTGCGC